>CADBMM010000293.1 GCA_902795795.1 uncultured Lachnospiraceae bacterium
AGCAGCCTTGCATAAGTATAAGCCGCCCACCTTGTAAGCTTCTCCTTAATATCACTGACATCTGGCATTTTGGCATATCCTTTACGCATGATGTCACTTATGCCCTTCTTTACTTCCCGATTACGAATTTCATTGGCTGAATTCTCAAGTTGTCTGTTTAGATCTTCATATAGCACACCTTCTGCTATCGTGAGGTCAACAAGCGTTTTTTCTGAATAATCCTCGTTAAGTTTGAACTGACACAAACCGAACAGTTCACCTGCTACAGCTCGGCATTCTTTTAAGGCACAATTTTCGGCAACGCATGGATCACCTATTGCCAAATACAACCATTCCACTCCCGGAGGGCTAAACCGATTGTGCTTCGTTATATAGTCCTTGTTTGGTATAAACCTGCTATACGTTGGATCTGGATCAGCAGAACGAAGTCTTCCTGCTCTCATTAAAGTCGTGGGGCCGGATAATATGCTTTCTGCTGAAGCATCAAAGAACGGATGACAGTGCGAAAAAAGGTCGTCAAAAACTCTTAAGAATGTGGTGTTCGCTTTTGCAGCATCCAACCCATTATATAAAAAAACACCTGTGGCTAAAGCTGAACGAAACTCCTCCCACGTTCGCTGAATGGTTTCTTCGCTTTTGGAAATGTCAGAAAAATCAAAGAGACTCATAGTTTTAATCCATCTCCTTGTTCTGTGATCTTCGGTAGGATTTCAAGGAAGTGCTGCCCGATCTTTTCTGCATCATAGCCGTAGGCCTCGCAGATGAACCGGACGGTATCCGGCAGCAGGATGTGGCCATTTGCTTTCTCCGCTTTGTATCTCTGCCATTCTTCGTTTTCCTTATTTGTGATTTGCTTCATTGCGGTTACCTCGTCTGGTTTGAATTTGTCAAGCAAATATAATAAGTACAACGCCTGTAATCAAGAGTGTTACACCAATATAGAGGTCCTTTGATCTTCTTCTATCAGTTTTAAAACATGTTTTCATTTTCTGATAAAGCATCATTTATCACATCATTTATCGCCTCATTTTGAGGGACATTAAACCCATCCTTGTACTTATTCACATCCATGAACACTTGCAACCAACTTGCAACTTGATTGCAAGTTGGTTGCAAGTTTAATCGCAAAATCAGTTGTTTTATGCCTTGTCCTCCGGTCCTTCAAACCACCGAGCGGCACTTGTATTTCCCACGCAGTGGGTTCGCCCATCTTTACGGAGCTCACGCAAAAGCACTTGTATTTGACCTCTGTTGTGACCAGGAAGAACTTGCTGAAGTTCCTTCAATGGAGCCCCTTCGTCTCCTTTATCATGAATGTGTTTTAACAAAAGCTCTTTGTTGGTTTCACGATCTAATCCTACTCTACGCGTATGAATGCCCGTTTTTCCCGCCGCACTATACAAACTGCGTGCAAGTACGTATTTATTGCGACTAACATGTTCCACAATCCCCATCTCTGTCAAATGCTTCAAGCGGAGGTGCATATTCTCATTTAGAGGTTTTTCATAATACAATGCGTTGATTGCAAGAAAGTCCGTTGTTGTCAGACTATCTAAGCGCTCATTCCCGATTTTATTAATCACTGAAAGCATTTTTTTATCCAAGACAAGCCCACTTAACGTAAGGCTTACAAAACTATCATCTGTCCCAGTAAAATCAGGCAGTTGCTTTGCTTCTTTTATGCTCATTTCATAGATAATATTCATACCTTGTCCAGAACGTTCAACGAGACCGCAAAGAGCTAAGATTTCAGCAATGCGCCGGTTACGCGGAACCTGACGGTCTAATATATTGTCCAAAGAAATCCCATGCGGAAAGCCACCGGGGCTTTCTACAATTAGTTTTTCCTGATACTGTCGAACAAACACACTCCCTGCCATTTGATAATTTCTGTGACTTACAGCATTAAGTATTGCTTCTCGAACAACACTCTCGTTAAAAGCAGGAATATCATATACAAAAAAACCGTCCTGATAATGCTGAATATCATTCCTCAAGTTTATTAATTCCCAAAGCCGGTTATAACAAGCAAAGAAACCCATACGAAACTCTTCCCTTTGATTCGCCGGTCCGGATACATTAGAAGAGCGGTATTCAAATACAATTTCAGCCTGTGGCAAAAGCCTTCCCAATGATTCCCTTTTGCCAAACAGAATCAGAGCTGCGTATGTAATTCCATCATCTGTCATTGCTTCGCAATCATGTAGCAACTGCTTTATTGACAAATTCGATAACCGCTTATTTCCACTTTTTTCAATCCACCTGGCCCTAAAATCTTCGATAGCATTCTCATCAAGATCCGAGTAACCCGCCGCTGTACAAATGCTTCCTGAAAAGTCGAATCCTATTTCGTCATAAATGCCGCGACGGATTTCTTCTGGCATGGGTATTAAACTATCGCCTTCATACCACCATGCAACTCCGTCTGCTTGCACAGGCAGACCCAACGGACGACTAGACACATCAAAAACCAAGACACGCTTTCCGCTCTGATCGTATAATAGTTGAAAATCAACCATAACTTTCAACTTATCTATAAGTCCTTTCCGGGTGCGTTCCGGTTGATCGAAAGCTTTGCTTCCAACCACCTTACGAGGTCGCTTGTCAGTAATCCCAAATACCAATTTCCCTCCGCCACAATTAGCAAGAGCACAGCAACAGCGCGCTGCTTCACCAGCGTCAAAACGGTTCTTGGCTTCTTTAAATTGATAATGTTCCCCTTCTTTTGCTTTTAACAATTCATCAATAGTAATCAAACTGTTTAACATGTATAGCCTCCCGCATACCTCTTCTAATGAAAAAACCGGTCTCGTTTGAAGTACTATATTATGCTTTTCTTGTTATCTATTTACACAATTTATAAAAAAGAATGACATAATATCTACAATGCTTAATATGTATGTATTCAGACTTTATTCATTCCACTTCGACGAAATAACCGCCTCAAAGGCCTTTACTTCCTCAAAGAAGGTCTCCAGCTGAGAGAGCACCGTTTCTTTCGTGTCTTCATCGTCATTTTTAAATACAGACGATTTGAAGTACAGCTTATATCCCTTGGACAGATCACCAAGATCACAAATCTCGGACAAGTGAAGGAATGCGTTCTTCATCTCCGGAGTGAGGTTTTTACAGTAAAAATATAGCTGAACAAAAAACTCGCCCTTGTGATTAGTTATTTCGTAAAAGTAGAAATTTTTCGTTTTCCATGGACTAAGCTTATCTGCCGATTCAGGAATCAGCGAATTCAATGTGGGTGTTGTAAAACGAACATATCGCCCTTGGCTGTTGGCGTCGTCGTAGCATATCAATCCATCAGCTTTATGCGATTCGCACCACTCTTTTGCAATTGCCAGTCTGTCAAGTTCATCGTCATTTCCTTTATTCTGCCTTGCGCTGTAAATAAAGTCTTCTTCTATATCAAGATCATACTTTTTCAAGAGTGCTCTAATAAAGCAAATACAATCGTACGCAGAATAGCCGGTACTTATATAAATATCCGCATCTTTTTTAAGCTTAACCGGGTTTCGAATTGCTGCTTTATCATACGCAAAGACCGGATTAACCCAAGCCGGGAAAGTCTCCAGATTGCTTGCCATTTGCTCAATAATCGTTCCGTCAAGTTCATACAGTTTTCGTGCAACAGAACGAACCATCAGAGCGAAACTATCTACATTGACACGTTCTCCGAGAAGTTCGTAATAGTTGACGTACTTGTATGTTGCATTCCTGGGATCTGCAACAGTATATTCCTGATAGCGCGGATCCGAAAAATCCACCTTTTCAGCAGGCATTTCAATCGGAAATAGTTTCAGAATGAGGCCAGAAAGTCTCTTGGCTCGCGCTTCTATCGTATCAGCATTCCAAATATCCTTATCTTTGACATCGCTATAAAGAACCGTGATGTGTGTACCGGCTTCTTCGAGCAGTTCTTTCTTTTCTGCAAACGGACGATCTCCGAGTTCGCTATTGTAGCCTGTCAACGTTAGGTTGCCGAGAGTATGCAGATAACGATCTTTTACTACTTCCCAATCATCACCAAGCATACGCTGCCAGGCAGTAGAAAGATTCTTATTCTGCGGCATGATATGTTCAATGCTTAGATTGTCGGTAACAACCTTTTCTTTTCCCTGATTTTCAATAGACGAAAGCAGGTACTTACATAGCGCATTTTTTCGATACAAATTGCGCTCTCTAAGGGCGATTGCAAAGTCATTGTCATTTGGAATCGCATCTTTTGATGTCATTTGCAGCAGGAACGATACGATCGAATCGTAGTAGTGATTTTTGTTTTCTGTGCGATTGAAGGCACGTCCATAAAGGGTCTTGTATAACCCGCGCAGAGAATTGGATCCAATCTCGCAGATTAATCGACGAATACTGTAATTCAACAGTAACCGCAGAATGCGGCATAGTTCTTCCTGGTCGATGACTCCTTCCTCATAATCATCAAAAACCTGGAAGAGAAAAAGATAAACTGTCGTCTGATTTAACTGCCGGAGTCCAGATAGCGCTATATTGATTTCATTGCTCAAATGATCGTCGCCATAATAGAAGATGTGATATTGCTCTGCGTAATGCAGAATCTCCTTCAGCATGGATTCATTTGTGTAGTTGCCCTGTGTAAAGATGCTCTTAAAGTCTGTATAGGCCTCACTTTCCTTGGTGAATCCGTCGAGCTTAAAGTTCAGATAGTCCATGAAGAAACTATCCATACCTGACTTAGACAGAAGTTCCTGAGCTTTCAGCCAATACTCTTCATATAGTCTCTCTTGATCCTTGTCAGTCATTAAGACATAATTTCGAATCAGATCCGGCAGCCCCAACTTGATACCGGTTGAATTAATTCGCTCAAATATTTCCTGTGCATCATCGTTTTGATCTAAACGGATATCGGCACAAATCAGGCTATCAATACCATCATGGATCATCATAACAGAATTGTTTGTGTCCTCATCCAGGAATTTCTGTATCAGCTCCATGAAAAGCATGTAGTTATGATAGATAATACCTTCCTTGCTCTTATCCATCTCATCTAACTTGCCACTCATAAGAAGCTTCAACTGATCATTGTCTGTCTTGACAGGTTTCAGTTTTAGCTTGCTTTGCTCGTCAATGTTGTATCGGTTAAACCGATCCTCATTGTAGAGATATTTTCGCAGAGCTTCTTTATCCGCTTCTTCTTTTGCCGAATCCGACAGTGCTTTCAGTAAGATATAGAGTGTTGTAAACCTCTGCTGACCATCAATGATGATAAAATAATCAATATGGTTTTTCGACTGCAGCGGAGCATATACAAAGGATCCGCAAAAATGCAGACGGTCCAGTTTGTAAGCCAGAACAATATCTTCGAATAACTTTTCACATTGTTCCGCAGTCCAGGCATAGTCACGCTGAAAGACAGGAATACAATACTGTTTTTTATTTGGAAGAATATAATCGTTCAGCATTCTACCGCTGTCTATTTTCATGTTTCATCTGCCTCCTTCATTTCCTGCTTCTTTCCATATTCTGCTGGTTTCTCAGCAACCATGCCAAGATTCGTATTATCCACACTATATTGGAATTGCTTTTCACTCACCGTCGATACAGGAGCCCGGCTTTCACTGGGTTCGTCCATAGCATCCCAGCTGTTTTCTTCAAAGTTCTCAACCTGCTCCATGACTTTGCTGAATACCTCAGGACTGTATTGCGGAGGATAACCGTTTTTGACCAGGCAGATCTTGATTTCCAGCTTAAGCTGATTTCTGACATTCTGGTTGTTGAGCCAATCGGCAAATGAAGATTTGGTATCTATAATCTCTTTGACTTTCTTTGCAAGCGCTTTGCACTTGTCATTAACGATCACGCCGTCAATGTCTTTGTCCGTTCCGTATTCAAAGTTATACTGGTCTCTTAAATTCACCAGAATATCGTAGAATGCTTTCTCTTCAAAGGTCAGCCCGATCTTCCGAAAACTTTCTTTATCCTCGTTCATTTCCCGAAGGATGGCAAGAGCCTGTTCTGTAGCATTTCTGATAATGTCCTCAGATGCCTGCTCCTGTGTGGCGCCTGCTTCTTCAGCGGAAACATGACTCCGTCTCTCATGATATGCCGCTATTGTTTCTTCCAACATCTCCTGGAATTTCTTGGCAGCCACCTGATTCGTCCTGCCATATTCGCTGATCTGTTTGCGAAGCATCTTAACCAGCAGTTCCAGTTTAGTAGCAGGCATTTTCACATCAGAAAGGCGTTCAAAATATTCCGGGCTGAAAATATCTTCCTGTTCACCACTTTCAAGTACACTCTCGACCTCAGTATATTTGAGAGCTTCTTCAACCATCTTTGCCACATGCCGGTTCATGGTATCCGCATCAACTTCACTTGTTCCGCTCATTTTACGAACAAAGCCAGCTATAGCCATAAAGCACTGCGCAAGAGCGGATTCTTCTTCGTCTAGTTCACCAGACGGCTGACAAATATCAAAAGCTGTTCTCATTCGTTTTACTGTTTTCAGAAAATACGTCTTGAAGGATACCTTCTGTACGTTCTTCCCGTTGCTATTAAGGGATTTCAGCTCCTGCGTAGATGAGAAAACATACTCAGCTGCCTTTGCGAGAAGAGTATATCGCTCAACCGGATCACAATCAGGATTCAGGAACGGATAAAGATCATATCCTGTAAACAATGTCTTCAGAATAGTCAGTTCTTCTCGAAATACCCCGGTTGCCTGCTCAACATCATCTGCCGTAGGAGCAACAGAAGTATCGCCGCCGTAGATTTTTCGCCTCCCGCATGTTATCGCGTATCCCTATGTAATCTATGATCATGCCATACTCCTTCCCGGGATATTTCCGGTTCACGCGGCTGATCGTCTGAATTAGCATATGCTTCTTCAGTGGCTTGTCGTTGTACATATAGGTGAGTGACGGAACATCAAACCCGGTAATCCACATATCAACGACTATTACAATACGGAAATTCGATTTTTCCTGTTTAAAAGCAGCATCCAGATTTTCGGATCGCTTGTCATTCGCCGCCCCTCCAAGGTAATTATACATCTCGGACGGATCATTTTTTCCCACGCTAGAGACCATTGCCATAAAAGGCATCGGTTTCAGTTCGCGCAGCTCTTCTGCTGTGGCCTGCGTTCCATCCGGTGTCTTTTTCTCTTCAAACCACTCCGGATATTTATCCTTAAACTTCAGTAGCAACGCATATGCAATCAGCCTGCTGGAACAAACCACCATAGCTTTCTGAATTCGTTCCGGATCCTCGTCACAAGAGGCTGTATAATGGTCATGTATATCGACAGCAAGGCGCTCCAAGCGAGAAGGCTCACCAAGAATTATCTCCATAGAACTCATCGCCTTCTTGCTTGCTTCTATATCCGCTTCCGTCGCACCGTCATCTGCACATTTTTTGTAATAATCCTCGATCAACTTCACCTTTTCCTGATCGAGCAGGACCTTGGCAATGCGCGGATGGTATTTGATGGAAACCGTAAGACCATCTGCAACTGCCTGATCCATAGTATAACGGTCTATCTCATCACCAAAAGTCTGGTATGTTTCCGCAATCGGAGTTCCGGTAAAACCTACGAATGTTGCTTGCGGAAATGCTTCCCTCAGTACCTTCGCATACGGCTTGGAAACCATCGCCTTCATATTGGCATCAGCATCTTTGCTGAACTGAATCTTTCGTGAATGCTCCAGCTGTGTTCTATGAGCTTCATCTGAAAAACAGACGATATTCTGTCTGTCGTTGATCAATCCGATTGGATCATCTTCTCTGTCACAGAACTTCTGAATGGTACAGATATAGAACCCGCCACTTTGCCGAGCTCCCAGTTCCTGCCTCAGCTCATTTCGACTCTTAACTATAGAAACCTCACCCAGATTCAGGAATTCCTTGCTCTTGGTAAATAATTTAGCGCCCTGCTTCTGCAGTTCCTCCCTATCTACGATCATAACAATCGTTGGTGAACCCATTTCCGGTATATCGGAACAACGCAAAGCCAGCTGTCGCGCCAGAAACGCCATTGTGTAGGTTTTTCCACATCCGGTCGCCCCGAAGTATGTTCCTCCTTTTCCGGTTCCCTCCACAATAGACCTTACTATGCTTTGCTTCAGCAATCTTGCTGCAAAGAACTGCGGATACCTGCAGACAATCTCGACCTCACTGCTGTCGTAGATACTGTCTTGGAAATAAATATAATCGCGGAAGATTTCAAGAAATCTCTCTGGGGCATATACGCCCTTGATCATGGTTTCTGTTTCTTCAAATGGAGTTGTAGACACTTGATCGGCATCTTCAACTCGACGCCAAGCATAAAAATGCTCATAGGGTGTTCGGACAGTTCCTAGTCTAGTCTTTACACCATCAGAGATACACGCAAGTGGACAGTAATGCAGAAGGTGCGGGATGTCCCTCCAATATCGTATATTGACCTGTTCCCAGGCATCATAGACGGTTGCGTTAGCATCCGCAGGATTCTTAAGCTCTATGACACACAGCGGCATGCCGTTTACGAACAACAGAACATCCGGCCTGCGATTTTCCTTTTTCCCATTATTGACATACTCAACGACAAACTGGTTTACCACACGGAAATTATTATTTCCCGGCGTTTCATAGTCGATGAGCGGAATCATCTTTGCTACCCCACTCTGTGGTATGTACTGAACGCCATCTACCATCCAACCATATACCTTATGCAGGGTTGCAAAATCCGTTTCAGCACCAACCATCTGCACATTATCTGCAATCTGAAGGATTTCTTCTGATGTCAGCTCCGGATTGGTATTTCTTAGGAAATCTTCTAAATCATCCCTATACAGAACTTCCTTGCGGTTTGCGCGAGGAATGCTGTTCCCCGGGAGGTATTGCCATCCGGCTGCTTCAAGAAATGCGATGAAGGCATATTCATATTGCGACTCGCAGTAATGGCCGTTAAATTCTTTTAGTTTTGCCATAGACTATGCCTCCTTTCGAGCTTCCTCAATGGATCCTTTGATGAGAATCGGACAGATATCCTTAATCTGGGCCTTAAGAGTGTTACTGATGCGTTGTCGTTCTTGATATACAGTAAAAATATTAACAATACTCTTCTGAATTGCTATATCAGGAATCGGAATACTGATTTCGCCCATATCTTCAAAAGAAAAGATGTCTCTCGTTGTTCCAAATGAAATAAAGCCCGCATACCTTTGCGTCTCTGCCCGATTCATCCATAAAAGCAAATATTTCGGTAACAGTTTTTCTTGATCCGTTATTTCAAAAACCTGGTAGGAATTTGATACCACACAATCAGGACCTTCTCGTAAAGCTATCGGAAGTTTTGTATTATGTGCCTTCATAACCTTGTTGAAAGCAAACTGGCCAGTTCTGACAACGCTTCCGTTTTCAGAATCCTCTGCTACTCGTTTTGGTTCGGAAAATACGTGATCTACATTTACTCCTTGGAAAAGAGAGATTTCATTATTGTCGTTCTTTTCATTGCAAGCTTGGATATATGGAGCTATGCGTTCTGAAGGATGCTCCTTTCGTAAATTTTCTATATATCCATCGCAAACAAGCTTCAGATCTTCCAGGCCTCGCTCATAACTCTGCTGATTGGCAAGCATGGCCTTATAGACCGCGACATATTTTTGTTGAGTAGGAAGATCCGGTAAAGGAATTTCAATATCACTCATGTCATTAAAATTAAATTCCGGCCTTTGACTGCCAAAATTTCTAAATGTCACTTCACGCTGGAACTCATCACGCCGAAAATAAATATAAAGCCAATAGGGGTCAATTATCTTTTTCCCTTCCTCTGTCAAGTAAAACACCATATACAAATGTGAAACGATGCATAATCCCTCCGTCCGATAAGCAATAGAGCCCAGATTAAGTCGCGTGGGATTATAAACAAATGCACCGTTGCTCACAATTTTATATGGCTGTAAATCAACATCAAGAGGATTTCCCTTAGGCGTGTCAAATACTCCCTGGCTTGTTACACCAGTAATTAAGTCTACGCCATACTTAAGATCATAGTTGTTAGCAGTAGAACGGACTATGTAGTCTCCAAGGCGTATTTTATTCAATGCCATAGCCAATCCCCCTAAACGCTTCTTCCAGCATCCTCTGGGACTGCTTTTCGGCAGCCAGTACTTCCTGCATTTCCTTCTGGATCCTGGCCATCTCTTTTGGATAGTCAATTTCCAGATCATGATCAATGAATTCGATATACTTGCTGGGCGTCAGTGTCCAGCCTTTCTTTTCAATCTCGTCTACTCCGACACTACGGTAAAGCTCTGGAACCTCATAATGAGATCCATCTGTCCCTTCGCTCTGCCAGGTATGGTAAATCTCAGTAGCTTTTTCGATCTGTTCTGTAATCAGTCGAACTTTTTTCTTACTCTCATTCTTGACAGGATTCTCTGTCCATGTGCGGAGATCTATGAAAAGAATCTCATGTTCACGATTACGGAGCATTCTATCATGGTACTTTCCGCCTCTTTTGTTCTGGTTGAGAATCCAAAGCGTCACGCTGATATCGGTCGTAATGAAAAGCTCTCTAGGAAGAACGATGATTGCTTCGACCTTGTCATTCTGAATCAATTTCTGACGGATCGCAAGCGTATCACTGTCGTTCAGAGCTCCATTAGCCAGCAAAAATCCGGCCACGCCATCACGCGGCTTTAAGTGGGAAAGAATATGCAGAATCCAGGCATAGTTTGCATTACTGTCCGGAGGTGTTACATAGTCAGCCCAGCGCGCATCATTTTTGAGATTATCATCATACCATCCCTTTAAATTAAACGGCGGATTCGCCATGATATAGTTGAAATACAGCCCCTTATGAAGATCATGAGTAAAGCTTGAATCATACGTTCCGCCAAGATTATGGCTAATTCCACGAAGCGCAAGATTCATCTTTGCAAGGCGATATGTGGCTGCTTCCTTTTCCTGTCCATAAACATTGATCCCATTGATATCACCCTGTTTTGTTCTTACAAAATCGGCGCTCTGGATGAACATTCCACCGGATCCACAACAAGGATCATAAAGGGTCCCGTCAAAAGGCTCGATCATGGTCGCAATTAGCTGCACGACATCGTGAGGCGTATAGTACTCGCCTTCTTCTTTGGTTGCATTTACAGCAAATTCCTTCAGAAAGTATTCGTAGACACGGCCTATCAGATCCTTTTCTTCGCCAAAGGTCTTATGACTGATTTTATTTACTTCATCGACGATCTTTTTTATATCATTGGCTCCAAGATTTCTTGTTGTGAAAATACCCTCCACAAAGCAGCCTTTTAATTCCTTTGAGTTGGTTGCAATACTGTGCAATGCAGTATCCAGAGCAACATTAAGTTGCGGTGCAGGTGTATTGATTATCTTTGACCATCTTGCCTCGGGAGGAAGATTATAAGTGCCGTCTGCAAAAGAAGCATCGTCAAAGAAAG
Organism: uncultured Lachnospiraceae bacterium; assembly: GCA_902795795.1. Lineage (GTDB taxonomy): Bacteria > Bacillota > Clostridia > Lachnospirales > Lachnospiraceae > Alectryocaccobium. The sequence continues at coordinate 11,433 of CADBMM010000293.1, forward strand.
CCGCTCTGATATTCTCGTCATCCGGATCAAGTCCTTGATCAATCAGTATCTGTTTCAGTTTTTCAACACCATCCTCATACTTCTCGCCTATAAACCTCAGAAAAACGAGAGTGAGCATCATGTCGCGTTTTTCAAAGAAAGAGCCGGAATTTCGTGCTGCACGGAGATAGTCTCTGCAGTTGAAAAGGATAGTATCCAAATTCAGCGCCTTCTCTATTTTCTTTTTTCCTTTTACCGCCATTTGAATCATTCTCCCTTACAATTATTTGGTATCGGAACCATACTCCAGTTCTCGCAGAAGCTTCTGTTTTTCATCGTAATCATTCAAATATGCAGTTAATGCTCTTTCAACTGCAACGGTTTTTGTTTGTCCGGCATCATCGCAGAGAGCCTCTAGCCTTTCATAAATCGATGTCTCAATACATATATTCAGATATGTACCGTTTTTCTTTGGTCTTCCCATAACAACCTCTCCAAATTGAAAAAATGGTGCTACTTCTCCCCATATGGTACCACATATAACTACCTAAAACAATCTCTTTCCAACTGTTCAATGCTCCTTTGCATACTCTTTCGCAGCACTGCGCTTTGTTTCTCTGTGTGAGCAAAGAAACGAAAAGACCATCTACCCTAACAATAAATTGATCTTTCGCAAAATCGGCTCCCGGACTTTTCCCAAGCATTTCTCCAGACGACACCCGGGTGGGCTTAATTATCATTTTTTATCAGGTTTGAATGGCCTTGATATAGCAACCATGGTTTTCCACAGTTGGATGGAATGTTGGGAATAATTTGAAATCAGATGTAACCAGATCGAATAAAACGTCCACTTCTGATAAGTGTAAGGATAAATAACAGAAAAATAACAGATGTAAATGTCAATATAAAAATGTCGGAAAAGTGGAAAATAAAAATGTAGGATTTTCCACTCATTCTTCTGCAGCCTGAGCCTCCAG
>CADBMM010000294.1 GCA_902795795.1 uncultured Lachnospiraceae bacterium
ATACATCCTTGCGGCGCTGCTTTCTGCAGCTGCTGTCAGTTGTACCGCAGTCAGCTACAGAACGGGGCTGACAGAGTTCATGGAGGACGTACAAGAGGATGAAACAAGATCTGAAGAAGTACAAGAAGATCACGAAACGGAATCTTCAGAAGCACCCGAGTCTGATGATGGCCGGCAGCAGATGGACGAATCTCATGAAGACGGCATGGAAGACGCGGAAGAAAGTGTACAGACACAGCCGGCTTCCGAAAATAATGCTTCCTCGGCAGCGGCAGCTGTTTCCGGTGATTATATTGACGGAACTTATGAGGGAGTCGGTCCGGGATATAATAATAAAATCAAGGTGCAGGTGACAATAGAAGCCGGATCGATCACGGGTATCGAAATTCTGAGTCAATTTGAGGATGAACCGTATTTTTCGAATGCGCTTGCACTTGTACAGGATGTTCTGGATCAGCAGACATATGATGTAGATACCGTATCTGGTGCCACTACCAGCAGCAAAGGCCTTATAACGGCGATTCGAAAAGCTGTTAAAAAGGCAATACCTGAATAAATACAAGTTTTATATTTGCAACACGACTGCCGCATTATCATTAATGCGGCAGTTTTGTGCATTACCGGCATTCAATATGTACAGGATCTCCGCATGCATCGATCCTTCATACTAATGTACGCACGGTTATTTTTCCTTGACATTTATATTAGTGAAATATAAAATTCTAAAGATATCGCTCTTACGGCATTTAATGCATATAACTCTGAAAAGGAGAGGGAAATAAATGAAGATCAGGTCAAAGTTTTCCGTGCTCAACAGCAAACTGGACGCTCCGAAGATCCAGGATGAGGTCATTGAGTTCTGGAAAGACCAGAAGGTGTTTGAAAAATCAGTAGACGACAGAAACAACGAAGAGGTCGTATTTTACGACGGACCGCCTTTCCCGACAGGCAAGCCCCATCACGGGACTGTTCTGGTTTCATTTATAAAAGATATGATAGCCAGATACTGGACAATGAGGGGCTATAAGGTACCGCGTGTCTGGGGCTGGGACTGCCACGGCCTTCCGATAGAGAATCAGGCTGAGCAGCTCATGGGCATAGAGGACAAGAACGAGATCGAAAAGAGCATCGGAATCGATGTGTTCAACGATAAGTGTTTCGAGATCGTTTCATCCAACAACGACGCCTGGAAGGAATACGTCGAGCAGATGGCCAGATGGGTCGATTACGACGGCGCTTACAAGACCATGAACACAAGCTTCATGGAAAGCGTTATGTGGGCCTTCAAGCAGTGCTATGAAAAAGGTCTTATCTACCGCGACTACAGGGTAACGCCTTACTGCATGCATTGCGAGACATCCCTTTCCATTTCCGATACGCGTGAGTCCGACTCCACCAGACTCCGTCAGGACAGATGGATCATCGCCCGCTTTAAAACGGAGGAAAAGATCGACGGCAGACAGGTATATTTCCTTGCATGGACGACTACGCCGTGGACACTGCCTTCAAACCTCTGCCTTGCAGTTGGAGAGAAGCTTGACTACGCATATGTAAATGTAGGCGAAGACATCTATATTGCCTGCAAAAACACGCTGCACAACTTTGAAAAGATCTTCGGAAAGAACCCTGAGATCATAAAGGAGTGCAAGGGCAGCGAGCTGGTAGGACGCACCTATGAGCCTCTGCTTCCGTATTTTGCTGACCTTAAGGAAAAGGGAGCCTTCCGCGTAGTCACAGCCGACTACGTAGGCTCTGACGAAGGTGTCGGCATCGTACATACTGCCCCGGCCTTTGGTGAGGACGACTACTGGACCTGCAAGAACAACAACATCCCGCTTGTAAATCCGGTGGATTCAAAGGGAAGATTTACCGAAGAAGTCACGGATTTCTACAGACCCGAGGGCGATAAGAACGTAATTGAAATGAACCCGATAATCATCAGGTTCTTATATGACAATGGCAAGGCTGTAGCCGACGGTACGATCGAGCATAACTATCCTCATTGCTGGAGATGCAAACGCCCGCTTATCTACAAGGCTATGGATGCCTGGTATTTCGACATCGGCAAGATCAAGGACAGAATGCTTGAGCTGAACGAGCAGATCAACTGGGTGCCCGAGACCGTAAAACACGGCCGTTTCGGTAAATGGCTTGAAAACGCCAGAGACTGGAATATCTCCAGAAACAGATACTGGAGCACACCGATCCCGATCTGGCAGTGCAATGAGTGCGGAAACAGGGAAGTTCTCGGCAGCATCGAAGAGATATACGAAAAATCCGGCATCCGCCTTACAAATCTGCACAGACAGTATATGGACAAGGTCACATATAAATGCCCGTGCTGCGGCGGAACTATGGAGCGTGTGCCCGAGGTACTTGACTGCTGGTTTGAAAGCGGTTCTGTTCCCTTTGCGCAGAAGCATTATCCGTTCGAGAACAAGGAGTGGTTCGAATCGCACTTCCCGTGTGATTTCATAGTCGAATATACAGGACAGCTGCGCTGCTGGTTCTATTATCTGCATGTTCTGGCCGTTGCCCTCTTCGACAGACCGGCGTTCTCAAACTGTGTCGTTCACGGAACGATCCTTGCGAAGGACGGAAAGAAGCTTTCAAAATCTTCCAAGAACTACACAGACCCGATGGAGCTTATGCGCCAGTTCGGAACGGACTCCTTCAGGCTCTACCTGTATCAGTCCAACGCCATGCTGCTTGGCGATCTCCTGTTTGACGAGGCAGGTATTTCAGACGCATACCAGCAGTTCGTGCTGCCGTACTGGAACGCATGCAACTTCTTTATATCATATGCAAATATCGACGGTTTCTGCCCGACAGAGGTAAAGGTACCTTCCTCGGACAACCAGCTTGACAAATGGGTACTGGCCAAGCTTTACGATACCGAGAAGATAATCACCGCCAACATGGACAAGTATCTTGTCAACAAATATGTAGGCGAGCTTGCTTCATTGGTAGACGGCCTTACGAACTGGTACATCCGCCGTTCCAGAAGAAGATTCTGGGAGAGCGGAATGTCAGAAGATAAAAAGAATGCATATGAGACACTGTATTACGTGCTCGTGAACCTTACGAAGCTTCTGGCTCCGGTCGCTCCGGTAATTTCCGAGAAGATGTATCAGACTCTTACATCTGACGGAGTTCTTTCCGCGGAGGAATCCGTTCATCTGGCTGAATGGCCGGAGATCCCGGATGAATTTAAGAATGAAGAGCTTCTGAAGGAAGTCGATCTGGTGCAGGAAGTAATTTCACTTGCCCGCTCGATCAGGAACAAGAACAGGGTGAAGAACCGTCAGCCGCTTAAGGTCCTGAAGGTAGCCCTTTCCGATCCGGAGAACAACGGCATAATCGAAGCCTTTTCGGATGTTATTGCCGAAGAGCTGAATGTAAAGAAGGTCGAGATCATCTCGGATGTAAGCGATAT
>CADBMM010000295.1 GCA_902795795.1 uncultured Lachnospiraceae bacterium
AAAGAAAAATGTTGACACACTGATCGTTATCCCCAACGACAGACTTCTTGAGATCGTAGACCGCAGAACATCCATGCCGGAAGCTCTCAAGAAGGCAGATGAAGTCCTTCAGCAGTCTGTTCAGGGTATTACCGATCTTATCAATATGCCTGCACTCATCAACCTCGACTTTGCCGATGTACAGACGGTAATGACCGAAAAAGGTATTGCCCATATCGGTATCGGTGAAGCCAAGGGTGACGACAAAGCTCTTGAAGCTGTACAGCAGGCTGTATCGAGCCCGCTGCTTGAGACGACGATCGAAGGCGCGAGCCACGTAATCATCAATATCTCCGGTGATATCAGCCTTATGGATGCAAATGACGCTGCAAGCTATGTACAGAACCTTGCAGGAGAGAATGCAAATATTATCTTCGGTGCAATGTATGATGATTCAGTATCGGATACAGCGCGCATCACAGTCATTGCTACGGGACTGGATGAAACGACAGCTAATGTTCCCAGCGTTGACGAAGTAAAGAAGCAGAAGGCAGAGCATGCCGCTCAGTTCCCGGCATCGAAGTTTTCACTTCCTTCCTTCAAGATGCCGACCACTTCAGTAAAGGCAAATCAGCCTGAAGCTGTGCTTCCGAAAAAAGAATCATTTGTAAGCAACGTTCCGAAGAAGGATATCCAGATTCCGGATTTCCTGAAGAACCGCAATAACTGATACCTGATTTTTCAACAGGATTTTGACAAAGCGGCAAGATAATTGCCGCTTTGTCTGGATTATTAAGAGGAAAATAAATGAAAGTATGTCCTAAATGCGGCGCCAGCTGCGAAGACGATATAAAATTCTGCGCCGAATGCGGAGCAGTACTGGACAGTGCTATGGCTAAAGCGGCGGAAGAGACCCAGGATCTCTATGAAGATCTGGAACTCGATGAAGATGAATTGTACGAAGAGTTATACGGCGCTAAAAAGAAAGTTTCCGTGATTGCTGTCATCGCTCTTATCTGTGCGATAGCCGGCTGTTTTTCAAGCGCTTATGGTATTCTTATCCTTTTCGGCAATCCGATCGCCGGGGTGGCATTTCTCCTGCCTGGCATCGTCGGAATTGTTTTAGGCTTTGTCGGATCTAAAACTACGGGCAAAGGGAAGCCTAACAAAGGAAAGGTCATTTCTGTAATCGCGATGATCCTTGGCATCATTGGAATCGTTTTCTGGCTTGTTATTATACTTATTTTCCGTCATATGGCGGTCGACACTTATGGAACCGGCGATATGATCGGTATTTTAAGGACGATTTTTACATTCTTATGACTTTTCATGTATTGACATTATTTCCGGATATGATCAAAGAAGTGGCCGGCACCAGTATTCTGGGCCGGGCACTTTTAAATGGGAGCATTTCTCTGGATGTGATAAACATTCGTGATTTTTCTACCAAAGGTTCGAAACGTGTAGACGGCTATCCCTACGGCGGCGGAGCCGGGATGGTAATGGAAGCTGAACCGGTTTTTAATGCGGTAGAACTGGCAAAAAGCAGGGCGGGAGAAAATGCGAAGGTAGTATATCTTACCCCTGCGGCACCGGTACTAAATCAACTGAAAGTCGAAGAGCTGTCAAAGTCAGATGACCTGATCCTGTTGTGCGGTCACTATGAAGGAATCGACGACAGGGTACTGGAAGAAGTCGTAGATGAAAATATTTCCATAGGTGATTATGTTCTTACAGGCGGTGAACTGGGGGCATTAGTGGTCATTGATGCAGTTTCCAGATATGTACCGGGAGTGCTGCATAACAGTGAATCATCGGATGTGGAATCATTAAAGGATAATCTTCTGGAATATCCTCAGTATACCCGGCCGGAAGTATGGCACGGGCAGGCTGTGCCTCAGGTGCTTTTAACCGGAGATCATGCAAAGATAGAAGCCTTCCGGCATGAACAGTCGCTGGAACGTACCAGACAGCGAAGACCCGATCTGCTGGAAAAAAGCCACAGAGTAAACGTAGTGTGGTTCGGCTCGGAAGAGCTCGAAGCGACAGCAGTCGCACTGAAAGAGAAGTTCTCGCTTTACGGGGAGATATTCAACTATAACCGGTCAAAACTTAAAAATGCGAAAAAACGCTTCGGAAGCAGCGATTTTGTAGTATTTATCACAGATGAACCGGATAAGGCTGAAACAGCCCTGATAAAGCTTTCAGCACACGGATCGAAGGCGGTAGCAATAACTCCATGTGTTTCAGAACCTGACAGTTCTTTCTTTGAAGAAAAAGGCTTTGAGGTGATCAAAAGATGCTGCCTTGAAGTAATGAAAGATCAAAAAGGCTGTGAAGAAACTATATTCGAGATAAAAAAGATGATCGAACAGGCTTAAGCAGTTAACAGAATATAAAGAATACGGCCGGAACCGGAAGGAACGGCCGTATTTTTATCTTTCTGTATAAAGTGGTTCAAAAATCTGCCGGATCGAAATAGAATCCCGCTCCGTTATACCGGTACATTTTTGCAGGGAGGGGGAAAGGTGGCTCTTCTGCGGTGATATGTCCTGCGAGAAGTTCCTTCGAACATGCAAGGATCTTATCTATCTGATCGACGCCGACCTGATATTCTCCGTGTGAAGTATAGATCCTGTCATAATCAGATGAGCGGTCTTTAAGTATCTGCAGACTTAACTGCAGGGCATGTATGTCACGGAAGGGTCCGAAGATAAATATCGGGCTGGCAGAGATCGTATCTCCGCTTACCAGGACGCGGTTTTCACGGTCAAGAAGGGCAATGCTGCCGCAGGTGTGTCCGGGGATATGTATTACTTCAAAGGTGCGTCCGCCCAGATCGATAATATCGCCGTTCCATAAAGGCATTGCGGGAGCATCATTTTTCTTTTTGTTCTTTCTGTACAGTGCGAATTCTGCCGGATGCATATATGCAGCTTCAAACTGATCGTTGCAGGTGATATGATCCGGGTCTGCATGCGTATTCACAAGCATGACCGGCAGTTCGGTCACGTTCTTAACGAGCTCACTAAGAGGTGCGCTCACATTCAGGCTGTCCACAAGTAACGCTTTTTTCGTTCCGACGAACAGGTAAGCTCTTACCATATCCGACTCGATACGCCAGCTGTTGTCATTTATCTTTATTAATTCAAAACCAGACATTATGGGCCTCCTTTGCTTCTTTTTACTGATTGTACTTCAAATAACCTGCTTTATCAATCCATATGCAGCTTTACGCCGTCCTGGACAAGTATTCTCTGGAGAGTACCGATATCGATATTGTTGAAATCATCCGTGATCGAGGCTGCTGTTCCAGCTGCCTGTCCGGTTACAGCGCAAGGTGGAATAACACGGGTGACATTCCACATATCATCAGTTGTTGATATGTCTCTTCCGGCTGCCAGCAGATTTGAGATCTCCTTGCAGTGAAGAGCTCCGAAAGGTATTTCATATACAGGGCCTTTTTTTGTCCAGTCTCCGGTCATACCGATGCTGTCATCCAGTTTTTTATGGTCACAGTCCGTATGCAGCACACATACTCCATCCAGTCTTCGCGACATACGTACAAGCGGTATAGTGGACATGGTCACCGGCATAACGGAAGGATCTTTCTTCTTAAGTGAGAGGATATCTTCAAGCATTTTTTCATGACCGCGAAGGACTGCATCGCTAAGCTCGTATCCGTCTACGCCCGAAAATCTGTAATTGCTGTCGAGGCTTTCGGTCTTCTGATCATCAGGAACAGAACTGCCGTTGGTGAAATCAGAATTGGCTTTATCTGGAATGACATCGGCCAGGCCGAACATTTTTAAGTGGACCCCGCTGTCGTTATTGTAATAGTACCAGCTCGCGAGGCCGTTGCCTCCTTGTTTAAGTACCGTAGGAGCACCGGAAAAATGGCAGATATCAGCGTCGCCGGTACAGTCTATCACCGATTCGACAGCTATTGCCGTGCGGCCGCTTTTGTTTTC
>CADBMM010000296.1 GCA_902795795.1 uncultured Lachnospiraceae bacterium
CCGAGGTAATTTAATGTTTAAGACCGTTCGTGATGCATTTCGCATTAAAGAAATAAGACACAGGGTGTTTTACGTCCTGTTGGCACTTGTTATCATCCGTGCCGGGTCACAGATCCCGGTACCGGGTGTTGACTCGACTTTCTTCAGTCAGTTTTTTTCACAAAATGCAAATGATGCGTTTGCTTTCCTGAATGCATTTACAGGCGGCGGCTTCAGCAACTTCTCTATTTTGGCGCTGAGCATCACGCCGTACATCACAGCATCTATCATTGTACAGCTTCTTACGATCGCCATCCCCAAGCTTGAGGAAATGGCAAAAGAAGGACCAGACGGAAGAAAAAAGCTCGAGAAAGTAACACGTGCCCTTAATATTATTCTGTCGGTCGTCGAATCTGTAGCAATGTGCATCGGATTCGGTAACCAGCTTTTACTGGAAATGAATTTCCTGAATGTTGTAACTGTTGTGGCTACACTTACTGCCGGTTCAGCGTTCCTTATGTGGATCGGCGAGCAGATCACGGATAAGGGTGTAGGAAACGGTATCTCAATGGTACTTCTTATAAATATCCTTTCCAGGATCCCGGCTGATATGATCACTCTTCATGAGAACTTCGCAGCCGGCAAGACGATAGCGAGAGCAGCGCTTGCATGGATCATCATTGCAGTCGTGATCATCTTCGTTACCGTGCTCGTTCTTATCCTTAACGGCGCTACAAGAAAAGTTCCGGTACAGTATTCAAAGAAAATGGTCGGACGCCGCATGATGGGCGGACAGTCTTCACACATTCCGCTTAAGGTCAATACGGCCGGCGTTATCCCGATCATCTTTGCATCGTCTATAATGTCGTTCCCGTCGATCATTATCGGCTTTACCGGTAAAACGGTAACAGGCTTCTGGGGCAGAGTCCTTGCATGCTTAAGCTCCAGCAACTGGTTCGATCCGAACGACTGGCTGCCGACTATAGGCGTAGTCATCTACATACTGCTCGTTGTCTTCTTCGCTTATTTCTATACATCCATCACATTCAACCCGATGGAAGTATCGAACAACCTTAAGAAGCAAGGTGCATTCATTCCGGGTATCAGACCAGGCGCACCTACGACAGAGTACCTGAACGAGATGCTTAAGTACATTATCTTCATAGGCGCCGCAGGACTTTGCATCGTAGCGATCATTCCGTTCATTTTCAACGGAGTCTTCAATGCAGCGGTTTCATTCGGTGGAACCTCACTGATCATCATCGGATCTGTAACACTTGAGACGATCAAGCAGGTCGAGTCCATGATGCTCGTTCGAAATTACAAAGGTTTCTTGAATGATTAATTGGAGTATGCTATATTCAAGGCTGTGGATTTTTCCACAGCCTTGGTTTGTTGCATGAATCACAAAAAGCAGGAATTACCGTCAGGACGGTATTTTTGGAGGATATTATGAAAATAATTATGCTTGGAGCCCCGGGAGCGGGCAAAGGAACACAGGCTAAAAAGATCGCGGAAGCATATGGCATCCCGCATATCTCCACCGGAGATATTTTCCGCGCTAATTTAAAAGAGGGAACAGAGCTTGGACTTAAGGCTAAAACTTATATGGACAAGGGCGAACTTGTACCCGATGAACTTACATGCGATCTGGTCGTAGACCGTATTTCAAAGGATGATGCCAAAAACGGATATGTCCTTGACGGTTTCCCGCGCACTATCCCCCAGGCAGATGCGCTTACAAACGCATTGAACGCCAGAGGAGAAAAAGTAGATTTCGCCATCGACGTTGATGTTCCGGATGAGAACATCATAAACAGAATGGGCGGCAGAAGAGCATGCGTAGGCTGCGGCGCAACCTATCATCTTGAATTCGCTCCGCCGAAAAAAGAGGGCGTCTGCGACGTATGCGGAAAAGATCTTATTCTCCGCGATGATGACAAACCCGAGACTGTAGGAAACAGACTTCGCGTTTATCATGAGCAGACACAGCCGCTTATCGATTACTACACAAAAGCCGGCGTACTTCATACAGTAGACGGAACGCAGGATATCGATAAAGTATTTGACGACATCAAAGGAATCCTCGAGGCTTAAGATCATGGCTGTTACGATTAAATCTCCAAGAGAGATCGATCTCATGCGCACCTCCTGCAAATATCTTGCGGAGATGCATGATATGCTGGCAGAAGTTATCGCACCCGGAATTTCCACATGGGACATAGATGCCATAGGGGATGAATTCATAAGAAAAAAAGGCTGCATTCCGAACTTCAAGGATTATAACGGTTATCCCGCTTCGATCTGCGTTTCGGTAAACGAAGTAGTCATTCACGGAATTCCGAGCAAAAAAAAGATCCTGAATGAAGGGGATATCGTCAGTCTCGACGCCGGGATGATCTATAAAGGCTATCATTCCGATGCGGCGAGGACCCATGCAGTTGGCAGGATCTCCGAAGAAAACCAGCAGCTGATCGATGTTACCAGACAGTCCTTCTTTGAAGGCATCAAGTTCGCGAGAGCCGGAAATCATCTTCATGAAATTTCGGCAGCTATAGGAAATTATGCCTATGGTTTCGGCTACGGAGTCGTAGAGGTATTCGTAGGACACGGAATAGGGACTCATCTTCATGAAGATCCGGAGATACCGAATTTCCCGTGCAAAAGCAGAGGAATAAAGCTTAAGCCCGGAATGACGCTTGCTATCGAGCCGATGATCACCATGGGCACGGAAGAGGTAGAGGTCCTGGAAGACGGCTGGACGGTCATCACCGCGGACGGAAAAAATGCTGCGCATTATGAAAATACAGTCCTGATCACAGATGGTGATCCGGAAATACTTACACTCATCTGATAAGACGTTTTATTAAGGAGGAAACAGATGTCAAAGACAGACGTGATAGAGGTAGAAGGTAAAGTTCTCGAGAAGCTTCCTAACGCCATGTTTAAAGTTGAGCTGGAGAACGGGCATGTTGTGCTCGCACATATCAGCGGAAAGCTGAGGATGAATTTTATCCGTATCCTTCCCGGAGATAAGGTCACAATTGAATTATCTCCGTATGACCTTGATAAAGGACGTATTATCTGGAGAGATAAATAAAAAAATAGTTGCGAAAATGTTACAGAAAATATATAGTATAAGTAGTATTTTCTATCGCAGAAAAAAGGAGGAGAGATTTTGTTAGAGATCATGACAGGTGAAGCCGAATCCGGCGCACGCATAATCGTCATTGGTGTCGGCGGAGCC
>CADBMM010000297.1 GCA_902795795.1 uncultured Lachnospiraceae bacterium
CGTGAAATGATAAAGATCTCTTCCTCTTCGAGCAGCTGCTTTGCTATTCCTCCCGCTATGCAAAGAGGAGCTGTGAGACGGCCGGAAAAATGCCCGCCTCCGGCGAAATCCTGATGACCGTTATATTTGATCTCGGCCGTATAATCTGCATGTCCAGGACGGGGAGTTACCTTAAGCTGGGAATAATCTTTGGACCTTGTATCGGTATTTCTTATAACAGCTGTTATCGGAGTCCCGACTGTAACATTCTCCTTGACGCCGCAGAGAAATTCCGGAAGATCGGCTTCTTTTCTGGCCGTTGAATAGCTGTTTCTTCCCGGGGCTCGCCTTGAAAGGAATTCACCCAGCTCATCCATATCTATTTGTGAGCCGGCCGGAATGCCTTCAAGAGTCATCCCTATCCCTGCAGAATGGGATTCTCCGAATATTGTCAGTTTTATGTTTTCGCCATATGAGCTGCTCATATTTTCATCTCCTCAAAGCAGTTATTTTCATGCTGACGCATATATTTGCTGCAAGATAAAACACTCTATCGATCTTTATGAATATCGAGTGAATCGTAAACTTCAAAGAAGCGGGGAAACGATTTTGCCGTACACTGCGCATCTTCTACTGTTACATCACTTACACAGGCACACGCCGCGACAGCAGCCGCCATGGCTATCCTGTGATCGTTAAACGAACTTACTGTTCCACCGTCCAGGCTCTCTTTTCCGTTTATTATAAGGCCGTCCTTCGTCTCTTCAACGTCAGCGCCAAGCGATACGAGCATCGTCCTTGTCGCTGTCAAGCGGTCCGATTCCTTAAGTCTCAGCCTTCCTGCATTGATTATCCTTGTAGTCCCCTTACAGACAGCAGCCAGCGCGCTTATGGTCGGAACCAGGTCGGGAATCTCTCTGGCGTCTATCGTCTGCCCGGAAAGATCTCCCCTGCGTATCCAGAACTCATTTTCGACCGTCATCGTCTCTGCACCAAAGGCTTTGACGATTTCAAGTATTCTTTTATCACCCTGGCTTGAATCTTTATTCAGCCCTTTTATGCAGATACCATCCCTTGAAAGGGCTCCCATGCACATGAAAAACGCGGCGTTAGACCAGTCTCCTTCTGTTCTTACTTCGGCAGGAAAATCATAGGTCTGTCCGCCTTTTATATCATAGCGCATATCTCCTTTTTCAAACTTTATGCCGGAGACCTTAAGCGCATCCTCGGTCATGGCAATATAATCACCCGATTCAAGCGATTCGGTAATGATTATACGGCTGTCGCCGGTAAGCAGGGGAAGTGCGAACAAAAGACCGGTAATATACTGCGATGAAATATTCCCGGGAATAGTATAGATACCGCTTTCAAGGCGTCCTTCGCATTTTAAAAGGCTGCCTTCTTTCTGAAAGCTCATTCCATGTCTGGAAAGTTCGTCAGTGTAGACCTGTATTGGACGGTCGGCGAGCCTGCCTTCCATATGAAATACGGCCTTTAGCCCAAGAGCTCCAACAACAGGTATCATAAAACGAAGCGTGGACCCGCTTTCCCCGCAGAAAAGATCAGCAATGCTTTCTTCTGTTTCTGATCCTGCATTTGCGGCTGTTTTATCAGCACTGTTGCAGCCTGTTTCGGCTGCGGCGTTGTTCCCGATCTTCACGGGGTGGACTTCTATCCTGCCGCTTTCGTCAAAGCTGATATCGGCGCCTGCGGCGTTCAAACAGTCTATGGTTGCCTTAATATCTTTAGATATACCGTCACAGAATATTACTGACGGTGACTTTGAAAGCGCGGCGCAGATAAGCTGCCTGTGTGCCTGGGATTTGGACGCAGGGATCGTAACACATCCGCTTCTTTCTCCAGGTCTTATCGTAACATTCATTTAATGCCTCCCCGTTCCATCCATACACGAAGTTCCTCTGCGGGAATGCTCATTATACTGCATTTTCCTATTCGTTCCGGAACGATTATCCTCATGGTGCTGCCTGCCATTTTCTTATCTGAAAAGGCTGCGTTTACCATATCTTCAAGCCTGTACGGTATCTCTGTCGGAAGCTTGTATTTCTTCAAGATCGCTGTGATCTTCTCGACCGTTGCTTCATCACAAAATCCGGCAGCATGGGCGCTTCTTGCCATGGCGGTCATTCCCATGGCAACGCCCTGGCCATGCAGGATCCCGAAACCGGCGCAGGCCTCGGCTGCATGTCCGAATGTGTGCCCCAGATTCAGAAGCATACGTTTTCCTGTATCGAACTCGTCTTCCTCGACTATATCTCTTTTCATGGAAACGCAGGTGGCGATCACATCTTCGATCTGGTCATGGATATCTTTTTCCATCAGTCTTTCAAAAAAGGCCTCATCACCAAGAACAGCATACTTTATGACCTCTGCACACCCGCAGCTGAACTCATCTTCAGGAAGAGTTTTTAATGTATCCGTATCACAGATGACGAGGGAAGGCTGGTGAAATGCACCGGCCTGATTTTTTCCGCTTTTCAGATCCACAGCTGTCTTGCCGCCGACTGAAGAATCTACCGCAGCAAGCAAGGTCGTCGGTATCTGTACGAAACGTATCCCTCTTTGATAAGTCGCCGCGGCAAAACCGGCAAGATCTCCTGTAACGCCGCCGCCAAGAGCAGCGATCGCATCTTTTCTTGTTACACGGTTTTCGCACATGAACTCAAGCAGATCACCGTAGACCGAAAGATTCTTGCTTTTCTCGCCATGCGGAAATACATATTCAAGCACCTTAAAACCGCTGCTTTCAAGCTCGTGCTTTAAACTGTCCCCGTAGATCGGATAAACATTATCATCGGAAACGATCACGACCGTACATGTTCCGACCGCATTTTTTATATATTCTCCGGCTGAGGCAAGCAGTCCGCTGCCGATCAGTATATCATACCTGGTTGAGGCGTTTACATGGATCGTTTTCATCGTCCGTCGATCTCTTCCTTCCTGTCTCTGCCGTCAGCAAGGAGCTGTATCAGTCTCTCTCTGTCTCCGGCCTCCATTGCTTCTTTATACTCCGTAAGATTGGATATTATCGTATCAAGTTCATCTATAAGGAAATCCTTATTGTCCAGGAACAGTTCAGCCCACATCTGCGGGTTCAGCCATGCAACACGCGTCATATCCTTATAGCTGCCTGCGGAAAACCCTTTGTGGATACGTGCCGATGGGCTTTTAACATAAGCATTTGAAACAACGTGGGCCAGCTGTGACGTAAAAGCAATTATCCTGTCATGATCTTCGGCCGTCGTGTTGCTGAACTTCTTAAAGCCGCAGGGCTCGAGAAGCTTTTGTATCCTGCTTATAAGCATCACATCATCGTGATCCTTAAGCACCAGTACCATCGGGGCGTTATGATAAAGATTTGCCCTTGCATATTTAAATCCTGAATACTGGGTCCCTGCCATCGGATGTCCTCCGACATAGGTAAATCCGTATTTATCCGATATTGCAGCCCCTGCTGTAAACACTTCCCTCTTTGTTCCGCAGCAGTCTATTACGACAGGCTTTTCGCCTATATACGGTCCCATGTCTTCCATAAAACCGATCGCTGCTTTTGGATAGATACATACAAGGACCAGATCGCAGTCTTTTATATTATCCTTTGTAAGCTCCTGCTCTACAAAGCCGCCTATTTCGGCAAAGCTCAGGATGGATCTGTCCGTATCAAATGCATATACAGTGTGTCCGGCCTCTTTATATGCTTTGGCGAAGGAACCGCCGATAAGGCCAAGTCCTGCTATTCCTACTATCATTTCAAAGCCTCCCTTACAGCAGTTACCTTTCTGGCAAGAGCATCGAACTCTTCCGGCCTTAAGGACTGGGCGCCGTCGCAAAGGGCGTGCATCGGATCATTGTGTACCTCGATTATAAGACCGTCCGCTCCTGCGGCAGCAGCTGCGAGCGACATAGGCGGCACGAGGCGTGCAATACCGGTAGCGTGGCTCGGGTCAACGATGACAGGCAGATGCGTAAGCTCGTGGAGCATCGGCACCGCGGCGAGATCGAGGGTATTTCTTGTATAATCGCTGTAAGTCCTTATTCCTCTTTCACAGAGAATGACTCTTTCATTTCCGCTGGCCATGATATACTCAGCGCTCATGAGAAGCTCCTGAAGCGTATTTGCTAGTCCTCGTTTAAGGAGTATCGGCTTATCGATCGTTCCGAGTTCTTTCAGGAGGTCGAAATTCTGCATGTTTCTGGCTCCGACCTGAAGTATATCTACTTCTTCGAAAAGCGGCAGATCGGCCGCGCTCATGATCTCTGTGACTATCGGAAGCCCTGTATCTTTCTTCGCTGCAAGCAGAAGCTTTATGCCTTCTCCTCCAAGCCCCTGGAAATCATAGGGTGAGGTGCGCGGTTTGAATGCACCGCCTCTTAATATCTGTGCTCCGGAGGCCTTAACGGCTCTGGCAACGGTTATTATCTGCTCTTCGGATTCAACAGAGCAGGGTCCGGCGATCATGGCGAAATTGCCGGCGCCGATCTTAACATCTCCGACCTCAACGACAGTATCCTCAGGATGGAACTTCCTGTTGCAGCGTTTGAACCTCTCGGATACTCTCTTCGCTGAATCGACGATATCGAGACTTTCCACCAGTTCCAGATCGACTTTAGTTGTGTCGCCAATAAGACCGAGAACAGTCGAGCTTTCTCCCACAGATACATGAACTCCAAGATCCATGCTCTTGAACCATTCGATCAGCTGATCCTGTCTTGCTTTGCTTACTCCGTTTTTTAATACTACGATCATCTGTCTGCCTCCCGATAATTAAATAATGCGGTACAGGACGTAACCTGTGCCGCATCTAAAATCTGGTTATTATGAAATCCATGCATCACAAATTACCTTTACTCAGTTTTGCTCCGTAAAGTAAAAGTAAAAATAATAGTTTGTGCTGAAGGAATTTCTCATTTTATATTGCTCCAAAAACAAATTTGACTGAATTATATTCTTATCTTTGGATATTGTCAACAGTTTTATCTTAGTATCTGCTGATCCTCATTACTCCTCCGCCGCATGCGGTCGCCGGTAAAGGCGAGAAATGCGCCGACGAGCAGAATGACGATAGCAACGATCTTGCCGGTAAGGCCGCTGATAAACTGCAGCACATTGCCAAGGACCGGAACGTGGAATTTTACGATTCCTTCGATCTGGTCATAGGATACAGGAAGCATGTCCTCCCTGTCGTTGGCGTCTCCCTTGGTGACGACCTCTCTCGCAGATGCATCATTGGAAACGACCCTGTGCGTCACAGTCGTTCCGTTCAGCTCAAACATGATGATCTCGCCCTGCTCCAGTTCCTCATAGGTGCCCGGAATGACAGCCACAAGACTGCCCACCGGAATGGCCGGAGTCATGCTGCCGGAAACGATGTTGGCAGTCTGTACTCCAAAACGCGGCAGCAAAAAAGGCACCAGGGCGATGAGCATCGTCAATATAACAATAATGATTCCAAGCGCTTTTAAAAATGCCCCTAAGGGAGTTATGCGGCCCGGTACGGAAGTTTCTTTTTCGTTCATAATGATCCTTTTGGTCTTAAGCAGATCGTATCAAAACGATTACTGCTTTCTTATAATTATGATTTCGGTCTTAAGCAGATCGCGTTAAACGGCTGCTGATTTCTCACAATTAAATTGGGACAAAGTGACTGGCACAATGTCCCAATTAAAACGTTTTCGTTAAACCTGATAATACTTATTATTCTTCTGCAGTTGCGCCGTAAATACCAGCTTTTGCTTCTTCTTTAGAAGGCTTGATCAGGACGCTGCCGTCAGCAAGTTCTGAGATCTCGCCAAATACATGGGCGCCTTCTTCAATGTTCAGAGAAGATACAAGTGATGTGGACGCCACATTCCATGTTCCTTCTACATTAACATCAACACTTGACTGGCCATTATAGCTTACCATGTTCAGTACATGTCCCAGCAGATAGTATTCAGCACTTGAGAATTTTGTGAACTGAACAGCTACTGCTTTGGATTCGTCTTCAGTCACCTGTCCGTCTTCATCAAGGAATACATATTCTACAGTCTCAGCGTCTTTGTAGTCGCCTGCAAGCTTTGCATGGTTTTCATTTGCTTCTTCAATGGCTTTCACAACATCTTCTGCTTTTCTGTCATTAAGCCAGAAGCCGTGAACATGAGATGCAAGAGCAATGTCGCCATCGAGTTTTGCATCAGAAGCGATGTTAACTGTCAGGGCATCGGCTGCCTGACCATAATAACCTGTGGCATTGTAGATGTCGCCTGAATAACTTCCGGTTGCGAGATTAAGCTCTACAGTATTGCCGTCTTCGGCCGTTTCAGAACTCTTGGCATCTGAAGCTGCCTCTGCCGGTTCGGAACTCTCTGCAACTGAAGCTTCTTCTGTCGGTTCAGAACTCTCTGAAGTTGAAGCTGCTTCGGTCGGTTCAGCACTCTCTTCTTCTGCAGCTGCGCCCGGGAATCC
>CADBMM010000298.1 GCA_902795795.1 uncultured Lachnospiraceae bacterium
CGCAGATCTGTCCGTTATCCTGAATCAGCTTCATGGAAGTATTGATCAGATCGTTGACGCCGACTGCGTCAAGAACAAATTCCGCTCCATCCGGGACCACGGAACGTACAGCCTCGACGACATCGTCTGTCTTGCTGTTAATAAACAGATCGGCGCCTGCCGCCAGTGCCGCTTCCCTCTTATCCTCAACAACATCTACCGAGATGACTTTTTCCACGCCCAGCAGTTTTGTGAATTTAATAAAGGTCAGTCCGACCGGACCGGCACCGAAGATCACCAGGCTTTTCGCCTTTTCAAAGCCGAAATTTCTGCATGCCGCAAGAACCTCACGGAATGTCAGGATCATGGATCCGTAAATCGGGTCAATATCATCCGGCAGGATCTTCTGGGTATAATATCCGTCCCAGAATCCCGGGGTTCCGGGACCTGTTCCCATTTCTTCCATGGCCATCCAGTCTCTGGCTACCGTATATTCGGAATAGCCGCTCCAGACCGAATAATATCCGGCATACTTTCCGTCCGGTTCAAGCTCCAGATACGGAAGCGTGATCCGGTCTCCGATCTTCCACTGCTTTACATTTTTGCCTACTTCCACGACTTCTCCGATTGCTTCATGTCCGAGAAGGCAGGGATAGGTATCAACTCCTTTAAAGGTCCCGTGCAGGATCTTTGAATCCGTTCCGTTGCATACGCCGCAGCTTAACGTTTTCGTCAAAACGCAGTCGTCCGCAATTTTGGGAATCGGTATTTCGACGATCTCAAGTTTGTGGTCTTTTGTTACTGCTAAAGATTTCATATACACCCTCCTTCTCTTACCACTGTACAGATTCTACGGCTTTCTTCATCGCCCGGATATTTTCCGGAGGAATATCCGGGGTCAGCGCATGCGTCGGTGAAAACAGATATCCGCCGTCCTTGCCAAGTGTTTTTATTGTTTGCACACATCCTTCAAAAACCTGTTCCGGCGTGCTGTGCGGCAGGAACTGCTGATTGCTGACAGCGCCCCAGAACGTCAGATCTTTTCCGTATTCCCTTTTGATCTTCGCCAGATCATACAGCTCCGGCTGTACGGTGTTGTAACAGTCCAGGCCAATCTCGATCAGATCCGGGAAAAGTTCCTCAATGTAACCGCAGCAGTGAAGCAGTACATATTTTCCCTTGGAATGGACCTTGTCGAACATTTCTTTCATGAACGGCCTGATATATCTGTCCCATATATCTTTCCCCATGATCAACCCGTGCTGCGAACCCCAGTCATCGCCGAAGTAAACGCCTTCAAAATCCTCATCCAGAACACGATCCAGCAAATGCAGCTCATATTCACAGACCCGCTCCATCAGACGCATGGCGCACGGCTCGTCCATGGCCATATTGACCAGAAGATCCTGCATGCCCATCATTGCCCAGGCCCGTTCATACATGGAATATGTCAGCCGGAACATGCGGAAATGCTCCGTGTCTTCCCGCATCGTATTCAGACCGTCTTCCAGCATTTTTTCATCAATTGCCGGGAACTCATATTCTTCGACCGTATCCTCGGTCACCACACGATTGACCGGGATCCCGATATCGCCTCCGTCTCCTCCCAGCTGCCACTGAACCCCGAAAAGGTCTTCATAAAGATCGTCCTTCAGGAATTCCATTTTTTTGTATCTTCCGAATACAGCATGGGAATTCAGATCTTTTTCCACATCTTCGCAGGGATATATTTTTTTGTAATTCGCCGCAAATCCTTTTGTGACTTCAAAAATCGACGGCGTAACATCGGTCTGTTTATGATTGAGCGCATCAATTACTCTTTGTCTGTATGTCATCATTTCCTCCGTTTTCGCTCTTTCATCTGCTGTCGGCTCAGACTCTGTCCTTATAGAATTCCGGCACCGTTACACCCTCAGCCTGATACCAGACCGGCGCATCGATCGCAGGATATAATGCGATTGAACCATAGGGTTGGAAGCTTCCCGTACGGATCACCGCCTTTGCCTGCCTGGCCAGTTCTCCTGCAAGTTTTGCATGCGGAATAAACTCTTCTTTTATCGTCGTTCCCGCATACAGATCCTCATATTTTCCGAGCATCACGGGATTTACGTCCTTCATTTCTTCCGCGACAGCAAATTTTTCAATAATCAGTTCGTCCTTTAAAAGCTCCAGAACCCGAAGGACCGTCGGGCTGTCCTTTTCCAGTGCCAGCTCGATCCGCCAGGTCTCATTCGGAATCGCGAATCCGGCGTCACAAACGATAATGACATCCCCGTGACCGAGTTCCCCGATCAAGGCACACAGATCCTTGTTCAAAATTCCTTTTGCCTTCATAAAAAACACCTCCCGCTTATTCAAAGCCTCCGCCTCTTGCTACATCAAGCAGAACAGCAAGAATCAGTACGATGCCTTTCGCAATGGTCTGCCAGAAACTCATGATGTTCAGAAGGGTCAGGCCGTTGGAAAGTGCTGCCAGAATCAGAACACCCAGCAGGGTACCGGCAATCGTTCCCTTGCCGCCGTTCATACTGGTTCCGCCAAGAACAACTGCACCGATCGTATCCATTTCCAGACCTTCTCCTGCCGACGGCATTGAGGTTCCGGACTGGGATGCATTGATGATGCCGGACAGGCCGGCAAGCAGGCCGCACAGTATATAAATGATCATCCGGATCCGGTTGACATTGATACCGGAAAGACGGCTCGTATCCGCATTGCCGCCGATCGAATAGATCTTTCTGCCGAACGGCGTTGAACGAAGCACGTATCCGACCAAAACGAACATTGCCAGCATTATGATGACGCAGATTGGAATAAAGTTCCCGACATATCCCCGGCCCAGGACCTTAAAAACATCCGAGGAGACCAGCTGGGACTGCCCGTTGGTCAGAAGCATGGCAATACCTCTGTAGATCGACATCGTAGCCAGGGTTGCGATGATCGGGACGATC
>CADBMM010000299.1 GCA_902795795.1 uncultured Lachnospiraceae bacterium
GCATGGATCTACAGAGAGATCCAGAAGTTTGACAATATTAAGATCCATTTAAATACAGAGCTTACCATCGACATGATCAAGGAAGCAAAGCCGGACAAAGTCATTATCGCTACAGGTGCTAAGGCATTTATTCCGGATCTTCCGGGAATCGACGGACCGAACGTCGTACTTGCTGAGGATGTGCTGGTAGGAAAAGCCGAAACAGGAATGAATGTAGTAGTTGCAGGCGCCGGAACTATCGGCGTAGAGACAGCCGCTTTCCTCGGCACACAGTGCAAGAGCAAGGTCACGATGCTTTCAAAGTACGAGACGATCGCAAAGCAGTATGATCAGGGCATCAGAGACGATATGAAGCATCTTCTTTCAAAGCTCTTTGTAGAGATCGTTTACCCGGCCAAGATCGCCGGAGCGAACAGAGAGGGCGTTCTTGTTGAGAAGAACGGAGAAGTCTTCCTTATCCCGTGCGATACCATCGTACTTGCCATCGGTACAAGAGCTTACAATCCGTTCGAAGAGCAGCTTAAAGAGCTTGGCATCGACTGTGTAACAGTCGGCGACGCTATTAAGGCTCGCCAGGCTATCGAGGCTGTAAGAGAAGGATTTAAAGCAGGACTTGAGGCTTAATGGAGGGTAATTATGGAAATTAAAAAACTATTTTTTTTCTTTGTTAATGCATACGTAATTACAGAAGGAGAACATACCATTCTTTTCGATACCGGCCTTATGCTGCCGCCTGAGCAGCTCCCCGGACTGTGCGCTGAAAACGGAATCGATCCCAAAAAGATCGAGCTCATCGTTATCAGCCACGGACATTACGATCACTGCATGCTGGCTTCTGCATGGAAGGAGCTGACAGGAGCAAAAGTGCTTTGCCACAAGGATGCTGTCGATTATATGAGAACAGGTGTGAAGTCACCGATGTTCACCTATGGTGAGAGAGCTAAGAATTATCAGCCGCTTTCCTGGATGCAGGGCATGTTCAATGTTCCGCCGACCGCAGCTGTAACATATCAGCCGTACATTGATTTCATGGAGAGCACAGCTCCGCCGTGCATTCCGACATGCGAGCCGGATATTATTATCGGAGATGAAGATTACGATCTGCATCCATACGGAATATCCGGAAAACTCATTCATACTCCGGGACATGACGATTCCGCGATCACACTTGTTACGGATGACCGCAAGGCTTTTACCGGAGATACCATTCTTGACCTTCACACTGTTCAGTGCCTTGAATGTGTTTATCCAGAAGGTTCATACAGCCTGAACTGGATCAATAAAGGAGAGGATATAATTAAGAATTCCGCGAAAAGGATAGTCGAAGAAGCCGATATTTATTACGCGGGACATGGCGGACCATATACCCGCGAGATGATCGAACCGCTGGTTAAATAATAATTTTAAATGTCAGAATCGACATGAGGGCTGCCGCTGATGCGGCAGCCTTTTTATGTGCGTCTTGACCGTGAGCGCTTTGCGGTATAAAATATACGGAAACATTGATCAGGAAAGACAGAGGTCTTTAATATATGGGAGCTACGTTTAAAAAGTGTTTGGCAGCCGGCGCCGCAGCGCTTGCCGCATGGGCTGTGCTTATAAGACCGAGGACAAAATACAGTCCTGATCTTTCTGCACTTGCAGCATATGATTTCGCAAACGGCGGCCTTCATGATTTTTATAAAGGGATACCTAAAAACTCGCTGCCGGCTGTGAAAGCTGCAATGGACGGCGGCTATGCAGTTAAGCTTGATGTGAGGGTTTCAAGGGACGGGGTACCTGTCATCCTTACTGAACATGATCTTTACGGACTTTGCGGAGTTGAAGGCGAAGCCGAAAGCAAGGCGCTGGCCGATCTGAAAAAGCTTAAGCTGCAGGAAACGGACGAGACCGTATGTACGCTCGAAGAAGTACTTGCCGAGATAGACTGCAGGATACCGGTCGTACTGGAACTTAAGGTCTACAGGGATAACTACGGCACGCTTTGCAGAAGGGTCACCGATATTCTGGAGAACTACGACGGAGTATATGCTGTGGAATCGGAGGATTACAGAGCTGTCCGCTGGTTCAGAAATTATGAACCGGAGGTCTTGAGAGGGCAGATCCTTGGAAGAGCCTCTTATGCCGGGAAGGATCTTCTGTCTGCGCTTATGAGTTTCGCGCGAAATATGATGTTCACCAATATCTTCACGCTGCCTGATTATATTTCCGTCGGATACAGTGAGAGAAAGAATATTTCGCTAAGATACTGCAAGCTGCTTTATCATGTGCCTGTGATATGCCGCGACATCAGGACAGAAGAGCAGTACGAGACAGCAAGAGGCAATGACGAGATCGCTGTTTTTGAAAATTTGGAACCTGGAGACTGAATAATGTACCTGGATAAAAGCAGACCTGTAGGCGTTTTCGACTCAGGTGTCGGAGGACTTACGGTCGTCAAAGAGATAATAAAAAATCTTCCCGGTGAAGATATCGTATATTTTGGTGATACCGCCCGCGTGCCTTACGGCAGCAAATCAAAAAAGACAGTAATAGAATATTCTTCGCAGATAGTCAATTTTTTAAAGACGAAAAATGTAAAGACCATTGTTGTCGCCTGCAATACGGCCAGCGCTCTGGCACTTGAGACCATAGAAAAACAGACCGATATACCAATGCTCGGGGTGGTCCATCCGGGGACAAGGGCGGCTATTAATATCACAAAGAATAAGAAGATCGGCCTGGTCGCTACGAGCAGCACGATCGAAAGCGGGCTTTATCCTGAACTTATAGATGAGATGGACCCTGAAATAAAAGTATTCACGCAGCCGGCTCCGCTGCTTTGTCCTTTGGTGGAAGAAGGCTGGACGGATGACGAGATCACTGATAAGGTCATCGAAAGATACACCAGAGGTCTTGTGGACAGTGGTATAGATACGCTTATATTGGGCTGCACGCATTATCCTTTCCTGATAGACGCCTTCAGGCGTGTCGTGGGAGAAGGTATCAGACTGGTCAATCCGGCTTATGAGACAGCGGTATCATTAAATACAGTACTTGAGGATAACGGGCTGTTAAATGATTCCGGGCACAAAGCTGAATATTCGTTTTATTCAAGTGACGATCCGCAGAAGATGGAAAAATATATAGATTCGATGCTCGGCTGTCCGATAAAGGAACTGGAACAGATAAAGATAG
This sequence comes from uncultured Lachnospiraceae bacterium, assembly GCA_902795795.1. Classification (GTDB taxonomy): domain Bacteria; phylum Bacillota; class Clostridia; order Lachnospirales; family Lachnospiraceae; genus Alectryocaccobium. The sequence continues at coordinate 3,178 of CADBMM010000299.1, forward strand.
AAAAATACTGACCGGTAATGAGCAATAGGTGAGATATAATGGATAAAGATGTAATGATATATATTAACGGGATGCAGTATGCCGAATTCGGCGGTGAAGAAGAGCCCGTAGAAGTGATCGCACCCGGAAAGTATTATTTCAGGAACGGAAGCCATTACCTTCTGTTTGACGATATCGGCGATTTTTCGAATGAGTGGAGCAGAAGCACGATAAAATTCCGCAAGGCTTATCTTGAAGTAAGAAGAAGGGGCGATATAAATACACAGCTCGTTTTTGAGGAAAATAAAAAAACAAAGTCCCTATACGGGACTCCGTTCGGTCAGATGAACATAGGTATCGCGACAACGCTGATAGATTTTAAGGAGCAGGAGGATAAGATCGAGCTTACGGCTAATTATGCCCTTGAGATCAACGATACTTTTATATCTGACTGCAGCATTTCTCTTACTGCGAAACCAAGAAAAAGTGATTTTTCTCTGACATCTTAATTAAAAAAAGGCTTTTCACCCCGGATCGGTGAAAAGCCTTTTTAGCTGATATTATAATCATTTTCCGGTACTAAGAGACCGCTCTGTTTCCCTGAGCATTTCTTCTATAAGATTTTTAAAATATTCACCGGGGCGTTTCTGATCCTCGGGACTGAGATCTTTTATATATACAGGCTTACCATAGGTTACGACCGGGTAAGCTTTTTTTATCCATGGCATCTGGGCTTCCCAGATGTCATCCATGCGATAGATGGCGATCGGTATGACAGGGCAGCCGCTTTTGCTTGCCAGCTTGAATGAGCCGTCGCGGAACTCCTGAAGCGGGAGCATTTCCTTGTTGTGGTTGCGGCCGCCCTCCGGGCAGATGAAGACGGAGATGCCGCTCTTAAGCCTTTTAATGCCCTCAAGGATCATTTTCATGGAGGCTTTCATATCGTTTTTGTCAAAGAAAAGAACTTGCATGTTCCTGCCCCAGAAGGCGAAGAACGGAATATTCTGAAGTTCGGCTTTGGCGACGAACGATGTCGGCTTTTTGCTTAAAGGGTAGGTGACCACGATATCGAAATACGATCTGTGGTTCGCGACATACAAAACGGCCGTATCTTCCGGTACATTCTCAAGGCCTCTTATTGTCGGCTTCGTGCCCGAGAGTGCCATCGCGCCGTTCATATAGATGGTTATCCAGTATCTGGCGATCCTTTCGGTCTTTACCGGATCTTTTTTATGAAGCACCAGCATGCAGAGCATGGCAGGGATGGCAATGATCAGAAAGACCACGATCCAGAGTAATTCTATTATGGTTTTTATGTATTTCATACTGACCCCCGGGGCATTTGGAATATTTATACTAACTGTGAACTGCTTGATGTAATTTGTATTACAGTAATATCGGATTGTTGTTTTACAGCATTTTTCCAGGTGAAGCAGTTCGATTTTTGCCGGAGAAATTACAGGGAACGTCAAACGCATTTGGACATCAGCTATAATTACGTGCGTGCGTACTGCGCTGTATTGATGTTTGCATCGCCGGCAGTTTTATAGTAGCATAAAACAAAAGCACGGTCAAAAAAATATGCAAGGTCAGGACTCATATGAAAACAATACAAACTCGCTCAATAACGATTCAAAACCTCTGCGTGCCTTGCTTCAACCGCTGCCGGTATTGCCTGTTATCGTGGGACGGGAAGGCAGTCGGAACAGAATGGGAAAGAAGCATTATTCTTGCTGAGCGGTTTATTAAAGAAATAAAAGAAGCACGGCCTGGTGTAACTGTTTCTTTCTTTTATGGTTATTCAATGGAGCATCCCAATTTAATAACAGCCATTCAAACACTTAGAAGACTTGGAAGCAAAAAGATCACGCTTTTCATTCCTCACGGGGAGGGCCGGGGAAAATCGCTGAATTCTATTCGTTTACAACAGCAGGATCTTTCTGTTCTATCTCCGGATTCTTTGAAATTACTGAACAGAGATCTGTACCGCACAGAATCTGAATGGCTCAATGCCCCGGAAATAAAGGAAGCTGGCAGAGCGATCATTATTTCCCTCAGGGCAGAAAATATTGAAAACTATGAAAACCGGGATGCTTTATCGGTGGTAGAGGAGATCGAAGCATTAGAGGAAGAGTACTACCAGGCTTTTCCAGGTTTTAATGAACTTGCCAGGGAATATGGGGATCGTAACGGAAAGAGTTTATATCGGTTCAGGGATCTGTACCACCATTATCGTACCCTTTATGCGTCAGATCATAAGCTGGATATTTATGATGTAACGGATGAAAGGCAATCCGGAAGCAGGCGGTATTAATGGATGAAATACTATCTGGAAGCAGGCAACGTTAACAGATGAAAGGCAATTCGGGACCAGGCACTGTTAACAAGTAAAGAAAAAGATATGTCCGGAGCCATTGTTTGGTTTATTAAAGCTGAATTAATAGAAACGTAATAAGGGTTTGCGGGATCGGACAGAAGGAGACTGAAGATGAAAATTTCGGCAAATGCAAAATTGAATATCGGTCTTAAGATAACAGGAAAGCGTCCGGACGGATATCATGAACTGGATATGGTCTTTCTCGAGATCGGGTACGGAGATGAGCTTGAGGTAAAAAAGACGGACGGCGGTATAATCTTTACCTGCACGGATGCGTCTGTTCCCTGTGATGAAAAAAATCTCGCTTATAAAGCCGCGGCTCTTATGCTTGAAAAATACGGCATAAGCGGCGGGTTAGAAATAAACCTTGAAAAGCATACGCCTTCAGGCGCCGGACTCGGCGGAGGGTCCAGCGATGCCGCAGCAGTAATGAATGCAATAAATGAGCTTTACGGTCTCAGACTTTTACCGGAGGATATGATCGCAGATGCGTCTAAAATCGGAGCAGATGTGCCGTTTTTCCTGAGCGGCGGCTGCCAAAGGGCCGGCGGAACGGGAGAGAAGCTGGAAAACATAGGAACATTTCCTGAGTGTACTATTGTAGTTGTTAAGCCGAAAGACATTTCCGTATCCACACCAGCGGCATATAAGGCTTACGACGAAATGACAGAGAATGAAAACAGCGTTTGCGGCTCGAATATTGCGTTAAGAACGAATGAGATGGATTCGCTCACGGATGCGATTAAAGCGGGGGATCTGAAGGCAATATGCAGGGAAATGACGAATGATCTTGAAGATCCGGTCATTGCACAATGTCCGGTCATTTCGGATCTGAAATTGATGTTAATGAAGGAAGGCGCCGAAGGCGCCATGATGACAGGAAGCGGCTCAGCTGTTTTCGGCCTGTTTCAGGAGAAGGCAGCGGCGGAACGCTGCATGGAAAACATACGCCGGAAATATTCCGTTGAATGCTTTATCACAAAACCGATCATTCATTGAAAAACGTCTTTGTGACAGGAGACTGTTCCGTTGTCAAAAAAATGCCATCCGGATCTTCCCGGGTGGCATTTTTTCTTACATTTCTCCGCGGCCCTTCTTGATAAGGATATCGAGCTTGGATTCTTTCTTCTCTTTGTTTTTCTTCTTTTTGGCCGATTCCAGACTTCCACGGATGCTCTTGACATCAACGATATATAATCCGCTGACCTGGGCTTTTATCTCGGTCTTGACCGGGATAAGGTCAAAGACCTCGTTCTCGGCTATGAATGTCATGATCCTGGGACCGACCTTGGCTTTTACTATCGGGAATTTTCTGATCTTCCCGTACCAGGGCATCTGGTCAATTACCATCTGCGGCATACCGGAGTCCTTGATCTTCATTTTCTTTTTATCTATGACCAGCATGGATATCTGCTGTTTTGAAGCATCTATCTGCTCCTGCTGTTCGTTGAGTTTTTTCTGGTTTCTTTTGTTAAGGAAATAAATACCGATTATGGCCGCGGCTGCGACAGCCAGTATTATAACTAAATTACCCCACCAGGGCATACCCTTTACCTCCAAAGTTTCATTTTTTGATGCGCCTTCCGGCACAATAGTCTAAAATATTTTATCATCGTGAAACTTAAAAGGCAAGGCAAACATTGCCATAAAAATTCATCTGTGATATAATGCGACCAGATTTGCGCATTGGAGAATGATATGCCTGGCAAAAAGTTTGGAAATCTGTTTAACCGAATAAAAGGTGGTCAGGAAGAGCCGGAGGAATACTCGGAAGAGTATTATTATGATGATGATACGGCTCCTTTGGATGATATCCCTATTCATACCACCAGAGATACGACAGGTATCATCGGGAGAAGGACAGGGTCAACACGCCCTTTGAATACAGACACCGAAATTGAATGGAACGCGAATGAGTCCGGTATGAGAGCTTCTTCTTTTGAGGAAAGCAGAGGTGATACCGGATCATTCAGAGATATGGCCGGGATCCTTGAGGAGCAGGCTGATCTGTACACTGCAGAAGATGCAGAAGACGGGAGCGGTAATTCGCCCCGGGGCAGGTCAGGAAAGCACCACCGGCACGGAAAAGGAAAACTGCCACTCTATATCCTTCTTGCGGCAGCCTGCGTACTTGCGGCTGTCGTGATCGCAATGATCGTTAAAAACACATCTGATAATGTCGTGATTACGGAAGAACCTGTAAATACCGAGCCGGTAATAGTAACAGAGCCTTATTCCGTTTCCGAAGTCCTGCATTTGTCTTTTGCAGAGCTGGCGATGCACGAAGCTCCGGGATTTATTTCCGTAGACCAGTTTTCACAGATGCTGGCTTATCTTTATAACAATGGTTATGTACTCGTGGATATCCATTCGCTGGCCGGAACAGATGAAGAAGGAAAGCTGTATCTTAAAAAGACGGTCGAAGTTCCGGAGGGAAGAAAACCGCTGATCATTTCACAAAGAGATGTATCTTATCCTCTGTACAAACAGAACACTTCCTTTGCGAAAAGGCTGGTCGTGGATGCCGGAGGCAATGTCAGATGCGAATATGTCGACGCTGAAGGCAACGCATCAATGGGCGATTACGACGTGATCCCGATCGTTGATACTTTTATAAGAGATCATCCTGATTTTTCGTATAACGGTGCCAGAGGAATAATCGGGCTTACCGGATATAACGGTATCCTCGGATACAGGACCAGTCCTTATCTGGCTTCTGAATCCAATAATCCTTATGGTGTATTTGATGTCGCAAGCGAGACTCTGGCCATGGAGGCGGTCTTTGAGACACTTAAAGAAGAAGGATGGGAATTTGCTTCAAATACATTCTGGGATATGAGCTACGGAAGCGAATATTCAATGTTTGAATCGGATGTGAATCTCTGGAATGAGCAGGTCGGCGCACTAATAGGCGGGACAGATCTCCTTATTTATGCCAAGGAGACGGATATAGCCAGCTGGGCTCCGTACTCAGACGACGATCCGAAATATGCCCTGCTTAAACAAATGGGCTTTAAATATTTTATGATTGGTGAAACGGAAACGCCAGGCTTTCTTCAGGTTGAGGATGACTATATGCGTCAGGCGATTTACGAAATAGAAACTTATGAAGATTTTGAGAACGCAGCTGCAGGCTGAGTTCGGGAAAGGAAATGAACCAATGAACAAAAAATTTACTGCAATCATCTCAACAGCGGCACTTGCCGCAACACTTCTGACAGTGCCGTCAGTTCATACAGGCGTTTTTGCGGCTGAAGGATCATCCGAAACATCCTCAGAAAGCACAGCGATCTCTTCCGCATCAGAGATCTCTTCTGCATCGGACGTTTCTGCGGCTTCAGACAGCTCGGTTGTTTCCGAAACTCAGGCAAACGCTTATGAAGAGAGCTGGGATACAGATTATGAAGTAGTTGATGAAGATATCGATCCTGTTGAGTGTGTAGAGATCGGAAATTATAAAGGTCTTGAAGTTGAGGATGTTTATGTTGCGCCTACCGACGAGAACGTAGACAGCTTTATTACTTCTTCCATGCAGCCGGAAGCTGTGGAGGATCCGGAGGCTGTTGCTGAACTGGGCGATACAGTCATAATAGATTATGAAGGCCTTCTTGATGGAGAAGCTTTTGATGGCGGAACTGCTGAAAATTATTCACTGGCACTGGGCAGCGGTACATTTATAGATGGTTTTGAAGATGGCGTCGTCGGAATGAAGGTCGGAGAAGAGAAAGCTGTAGATCTTTCATTCCCGGAAGATTACTGGAACAGCGATCTGGCCGGCAAGGCAGTCGTATTCAATGTTACCCTTCATGAGATCGACCGTATGCCGGAGCTTAGCGATGAATGGGTCGCTTCCAATACTGAGTTTACAACAGTAGAAGAGTATAAAGCTTCAGTACTTGAAGATCTGGAAAAGGCTGCCAGGGTCGATGCAGATTCGTACATGCAGGAAGAACTTTGGGAAGTAGTCATTTCAGATACCGATTTTATAAAAGTCCCGAAATCATATATCGATGACGCTGCTGAGGATTTTGACAAAGTAAACCTGAATAATGCCATGATGTATGGATATACCACTCTTGAAGAATTCCTCACCGCTCTTGGAGTTACCGAAGATTATTATAACAATATGAAAGAGGGATATTCCAAGGATGCTGCGAAGAGCATGCTTCTGTGCGATGCGATCTGGGCAGTAGAGGAAATGAATGAAGAATCCGAAGAATATGTTGCTATTATTAAAGAGCTTGAAGAAGCATATCAGATGACGATCGATGAGGTCATCGAGCAGTACGGAGAAGATACGGTCAAGGGCTATGCTACGACATACTCCGTACTTGCAAGGATCCTGTCATATGCTGAAATAACGGTTCCTGAGGTCGAAGCTGTAAGCGAAAGCGAAGCCGTAAGTGAAACTGAAGCTGTAAGCGGAAGCGAAGCAGTGAGTGAGACTGAAACTGTAAGCGGAAGCGAAGCTGTAAGTGAAACCGAAGCAACGAGCGGGAACTAAGGATCGACCGGCTGAGATGCTTTTGCACTAAGTTAAATATCCAGGGGTCTTAACAGGCAGTTCTTGTTAAGACCCTTTTATGTGGAATAACGAGGAAAATGGACGCTGTGCTTGCACAAGCGGACATTTGACGAGTATCCCCCATCGAGCCGTCAGGCGAGATGGAATAATAACGAAGAAAAGAGGACAGATAAAATGTACAGAAAACTGGTGGAGAATTCAGGGGCTGAAGCGGTACTTATAACAGATCCGGTAAACATGAGATATTATTCCGGTTTTGCCGGCGGCGAAGGAGCGGTCTATCTTTCGAAAAACAGGCAGGTGCTTATTACAGATTCCAGATATACTGAAGCGGCAGCAAAGGAGAGCAGCTTTGAGGTCATAGAAGAAGGCCTTTCACATAAAAGGACCGAGATCCTTGCTGAATGTCTGGAAAAGGATGGGGCAGCTTCACTGGCCTATGAGGATCAGTCAATGACATGCAGCGAATTTTTCCGCCTTCAGGAGGCTTTACCGCAGGTCAAAGAGTGGGTAAGGCTTAAAAGCACTGCCGATGATCTCAGAAGGATCAAAACGCCTGAAGAAATAAAAAATATAGCGGCTGCAGCTGCGATCGCTGACAAGGCCTTTTCCGAGATGATGAAGATCCTTAAGGTGGGAATGACTGAAAAAGAAGCAGCAGCCCAGCTTGAATTTCTTATGAAGAAATTCGGAGCTGACGGGACGTCTTTTGATACGATCTTCGCCTCAGGGATACATTCATCAATGCCCCACGCCGTACCTACCGATAAGAAGATAGAAGAGGGTGATTTTGTTACCATGGACTTCGGCTGCAAAGTCAACGGCTATTGCTCGGATATGACAAGGACGGTAGTTATGGGCAAGGCAACTGATAAGCAGAAGGAAGTTTACAATACAGTACTTGAGGCGAATGAAAGAGCCATGGCGCAGGTAAAGGCGGGAGTCGTCGGCAAGGATATCGATGCCATAGCCAGAGATTATATTAAAGAAGCAGGATATGGAGAATATTTCGGACATGGCCTCGGCCACAGCGTTGGGCTTTACATCCATGAAAATCCGAGATTTTCACCGAGTGAGGACAGCGTCATTGAAGCGAATGTTACGGAAACAGTTGAGCCGGGTATTTATATTCCGGGCTGGGGCGGAGTCCGAATTGAGGACCTGATCGTAGTTAAGGAAGATGGATATGAGCTCCTTTCACATTCGCCGAAGCAGCTGATAGAGTTATAATAAAAGCAGGAGATAAAGCATCAAATGGAAAGAGCCAGCGGAATATTAATGCCGGTTTCGGCGCTGCCGGGAAGATACGGAATAGGAACTCTCGGAAAGAACGCCAGAAAATTCGCGGATTTTTTAAAGGCTGCCGGTCAGAAGTACTGGCAGATCCTTCCGCTCGGACCGACATCTTACGGCGATTCGCCTTATCAGTCATTTTCGAGCTATGCGGGCAATCCCTATTTTGTGGATCCGGATATTATGATAGAAGAAGGACTGCTTCTTAAAGAGGAACTTGTATTTAATAATAACGAGGATCCGCGGCAGATCGATTACGGTTTTTTATATGAAACACGGTTTGAAATGCTTGCAAAGGCTGCAGAACGTGCATATGAAAAATATCCTGAAGAAATAAAAAGATTTGAGGATGAAAACGCCTGGGTAAGGCCATATGCCGAATTTATGGCGGTAAAAAGCTCGAATGGCATGAAAAGTCCTAAGGAATGGACGGTGCGCGAATACGATGAGTCAATGAGCGGCACATACAGACTTTTTGTCTTCATCCAGTTTGAGTTTTACAGACAGTGGGATGCGCTTAAAAGCTATGTAAACGGTCTCGGAATAAAAATAATCGGAGATGTGCCGATCTATGTAGCTTATGACAGCGCCGAAGTCTGGGCCGAGCCGGAGCAGTTTGCATTGAATTCCGACAACCTGCCGGTAGAGGTCAGCGGCGTGCCGCCCGATTATTTTTCAGAGACCGGTCAGCTGTGGGGAAATCCTTTATATAATTATGAAAGAATGGAGCAGGACGGATATTCCTGGTGGATCAGACGTATAGGCGGAGCTTCGAGGCTTTATGATGTGATAAGGATCGATCACTTCAGAGGCTTCGCGTCTTATTGGTCGGTACCGGCTGAAGAGACCACAGCAATTAACGGCAAATGGATGGAAGGCCCTGGCATGAAGCTCGTAGGAGTGCTTACAAGCTGGTTCCATGATACAAAATTTATAGCAGAGGATCTCGGGATCCTGACGCCTGATGTTACTCAGCTTTTGAAGGATTCGGGGCTTCCGGGGATGAAGGTGCTGCAGTTCGCTTTTGACGGCGATCCTGAAAACGCGAACCTCCCTCATAATTATACCGAAAACTGCATATGCTATACC
>CADBMM010000300.1 GCA_902795795.1 uncultured Lachnospiraceae bacterium
CTCGGTATCACAGCTGGGCCGCTTCAGAGTAAATGTTTTCCGTCAGCGCGGAAGTCTCGCAGCCGTTATAAGAGTTATCAAATTCGGGCTGCCCGATCCTGCTTCGCTTGGCATTCCGGAAGACGTGCTTTCGCTTGCCGAAAACAAAAAGGGACTGGTGCTTATCACCGGTGCTGCAGGCACCGGCAAATCCACTACCCTCGCATGTATGGTCGACCGGATAAATCATACCAGGGACTGCCATATCATCACCATGGAAGACCCGATCGAATACATTCACAGGCATGAAAAAGCCATCGTGACACAGCGTGAGATCTCGATCGATACACCGGGGTATCTGGATTCCCTGCGTTCTGCTCTGCGTGAGAGTCCCGATGTGATCTTACTTGGCGAAATGCGGGATTACGATACTATTTCAGCTGCGCTCACAGCAGCCGAAACAGGCGTGCTCATGCTCTCTACCCTACATACCTCCAGCGCCGCCAATACCATCAGCCGCATACTGGATGTATTCCCGGCAAATCAGCAGAAGCAGGTCAAGATCCAGCTTGCCCAGATCCTGAAAGGCATTGTGTGCCAGCAACTGGTACCAGGCACCGACGGCAGACAGGTCCCTGTATTCGAGATCATGAAGACTACCGTAGCCATTCAGAACATGATCCGCGAGGACAAGCTGCACCAGCTGGAATCGGCTATGCAGGCCGGCACCGCTGATGGCATGTGCACCATGGACGGCAGCCTGCTTAAACTATACCGCGAGGGCCGCATCTCCCGCGATACCGCCCTTGTATACTGTGCAAACTATGAAAATATGTCAAAACGGCTGACATAAGCAACACAATCCGGAGGTGATTCCCGTGAGGATCGCACAAAACAAGCCCGATACCTTATACGTCCGCATGCTGGGCGGCTTCTCCGTTCTGTGGAACGGTCAGCTCATAGCCGGCGGCTCCAAGGCTGCCGATTCCCAGATGTCCGACCTGCTTCAGATCCTGATCCATGACCGCTCGCACGGCGTTCCACGTGATCAGCTGGAGGATCTGCTGTTTGCGGATCGTGATGTCACCAACGTGCATCACGCACTGCAGAGCGTGATCTACAACACAAAAAAGAAGCTCGAAAAAGCCGGGCTTCCTAAAGTCAGTTATATTGAACAGCGAAAAGGCGTATTCTTCTGGACAGACGAACTCCCGGTTTACGAAGATGCCGCCGAGTTTGAAGAGCTTTATAAGGAAGCTGTCTCAGCCGAAGATCCCGATGAAAAGCTGGCACTCTTTATGGATGCCGTGCACGTCTACAGAGGGGAATTTCTGCCGAACCAGGTCACAGCCATCTGGGCAGCTCAGGAAGCAAGGCGCCTGAAAGGCCTGTTCTGCCATGCCGTTGAAAGTGCCGCAGAGCTTCTGCGCAAGAACGAGAGCTATTTCCAACTTGAAGAGCTTGGGACGTACTCTGCCGGAATCGACCCGCTGGCAGACTGGGAAAGCATCACCATGGAGGCACTGGTTTCCATGGGGCGTTACGAAGAAGCCCGCAATCTCTATGAAGATACAGTGGAGTTTTACTTTAATGAGCAGGGGCTTCGTCCCTCTCAGAAGCTGATGGATCAGTTCGACAGACTGGGTGCCGCCGAACTGCGGCGTCAGGCTTCTTTGGACAGCATCCAGCAGGAACTTACCGGACTGAATGAGATCGTTCCCGGCGGTTATCTTTGTAATTACACTGTCTTTGTCGGCATTTACCGCATGATTGAACGTATGATGGAACGAGGCGGGCAGTCTGTGTACCTTATGCTCTGTACGATTGTCGACGGCAAAGGCAATCCCATGCGGGAAGGTCCGCAGCTCGATGAACTGACCAAACGTATGGGCGATGCGGTACGACACGCCATCCGGCGCGGCGACGCCATGTGCCAGTACGGTAAAGGACAGTATCTGGCTCTTCTTGTAAATACCACACGCGAAAACTGCGGTATCGTGCAGAAAAGGATCAACGAGCATTTTATTGCCGGCCGTCAGAGGTCGCATATCAAATATTATGTTAACAGTATGTTCTGGCAGCCTTCATCTCCGGCCGCCCCCAAACGGAAGGAGTAACGCTATGAACGATCATTCACAGTGGTACATAGGAGCACCAAATGGCATAGTACTCTGCATCGACCGTTTGAACGGTGAAATGATCGAAGGCAGATTTTACCACAGCTATTCTCACGAGGCTATACCTTTTACCGGCACGCGTCAGATGACGCTTAGAATGGAAAAGCTGTATGATTACCTGCATTTTCCGTTCCCCGGCACCAATGAACGCACTTTCTTAGCTGAGCAGACGCCAGCCAGGTTAACAAAAGAAAGGATCAAAGTTATGACAGACGACGAATTACTCTCCAATCACGGCGATATCGGAACATTTATAATACGTGTCCAGCATCGTCAGAACAGCACCTGGCAGGGGCGGATCACCTGGATGGAAGAAAACAAGACAGTCCAGTTCCGTTCCGTATGGGAAATGATCAAGCTTATCGAAGGCGCTGTAGACCAGGTAAGCCATCAGGAAGATACTACCGAGGAGCAGTGGTTCCCGGAAGAGTAAGGATGCAGACTGCAGTAAAATGGGGACGGTCGTGACCGTCCCCATTTTACTGTCGTCTGTTATGCCCTGATAAGATTTTCCAGTGTTTCAAAGAGCGCTTCCGGCTCGACAGGTTTTGACAGGTGTGCATTTAGTCCCGCCTGCATGCTTCGCTGTACATCCTCATCAAAAGCGTTGGCGGTCAATGCTATTATAGGTATCGTACCGGCATCCGGCCTGTCCAGCGCACGGATCGTCCTGGTCGCTTCCAGACCGTCCATGACAGGCATACGCATATCCATAAGGACCGCATCATAATATCCGGCCTCATGTCCGGAGAACATATCTACTGCGATCTGCCCGTTCTCAGCCAGATCAACTTCCATTTCTCTCATGGAAAGGACCATCATCATTATTTCGGCGTTGACACTCATATCTTCCGCCAGAAGTATCCTGCGTCCTTTAAGATCGGCAGTCTTCTTTTCAAGATTTGCATTCTTCCACCTGAAGGCCTCTCTGAACTCATCCATTACACTGCCTGCAAAAAGCGGTTTAGCCACAAAGGTATCCACTCCTGCCGCTTTTGCTTCGTCGGCAATATCATCCCAGCTGTATGAAGTCAGTATGATTATAGGCGTTTCATTTCCTACCGCGGCCCTTATCTGGCGCGTTGTTTCAATGCCGTCCAGACCCGGCATCTTCCAGTCTACAATAATGAGATCATAAGGATTCCGGCGCGCATGGCGCAGTTTTACCATCTCTATGCCATCCAGACCTGACAGCGCCATTTCACAGGAGACGCCCACTTCGCCGAGAACTATCTGTGCATGTTCGCAGGCGATCGGATCATCGTCGATGACCAATACACACATTTCATGCGGATGCGGAATTCCGTCATACCAGTCCTTATCTTCCATTGCATCCCGCTCGGACTCGAGCAGGGTTATCGTAACTGTAAACGTCGAGCCTTTGCCCTTTTCGCTCTCGACCTCTATATTGCCGTTCATAAGCTCAATAATGTTCTTTGTTATCGGCATTCCAAGTCCGGTACTTCTGTATTTGTTTGTAGTTGAAGAATCTCCTGTGAGAACGTATCGAAGATCTTCGGCAGATAATCACTGCTCATTCCGATACCGGTATCGGTGATCGTGAAGCGTAAAGTGGCTTTTCTGTCAAACCTGGCGACTTCTTCAACAAGGAACGTGATCTTACCGCCCTGCGGCGTAAATTTGACAGCGTTGCCAAGTATAATGATCATGACCTGGCGCAGCTTCATGTCATCGCCGATGTAGTAATTGTCCACGTGATCTATAATACGGCATTCATAAGCAATGTCCTTATCGCGGCACTGGCCTCTTATCATCGTATTGACCTGTTCCAGGGTCCTGGCGAAAGAAAATTCCTCGCTTTTGATGACCATCCGCCCGGATTCTATGCGGGACATGTCAAGAATGTCATTTATTATTCCCAGCAGGTGATGGGCTGAGGTACCGATCTTTTCAAGATACTCCTTCACTTTTCCGCTTGCAGTCGGTTCGTTCAGCGCTATGTTGTTTAAGCCGATGATAGCGTTCATGGGCGTACGGATCTCATGGCTCATGTTGGAAAGGAAGGCTGTCTTGGCCTTGTTTGCTTCCTCTGCCGCAATAAGCGCGTCCTGCAGGGCATGATTGCGGGCCAGGGTCTCCCTCATCTCTGCATCGATGACCGTAAAGCCGACGCCTACGGCGTGGACCTTGTTATCTTCCCTTTCACCCGGATGCCTTACTCCCGCCATTCGCAGCATTTCGTAATATTCCCTGTCTTCACGGTGCGCAAGATACCGAAAAGCCATGATATTCTCTGTAGAAAGCACGGCTCGGACATTGTCGGGGTCGATAAAATGCAGGAAGCCTTCCTGGAATTCCGGATCGACATAAAGCTCGCAGTATTCTTTAAATCTCTTATGATAAGCAAAATGCACGCCTTCTGGCGTCTGTGCCGGATCGTTCATGTCGGCCCTGTAGCATACGGCGTCGTCAGCATCGATATCCACATGGTATACGCTTCGATAATCCGACGCCATGGCGGTGATCATGCTGTCCAGCTCTTTCCCGCGCTGCTCCTGCTGAATGAGCTGTTCCTGAAGCGCTAATCTTTCCTCCAGCTCATGCTGTTTGGCCCTGGCCTCCGCCTCTGCCGTTTTGATGTGCGTCATTTCCGTTATATCCACGCACATGCCAAGCAGGCAGAGCCTTCCGGAAGGCTCTCTGAATTTAAGTTTTGTAGTCTGCAGATTCCGTAATACCTTTCCCGTAGCGTCAGGAACGTCCTCGAAGAAGATATAGGCTCCGTCCATTTCGATCGCCTTTGTATCGTCTTCCACGAAATGATCGGCCGTTTCTTTATCGAACAGGTCGTGATCCGTATGACCTACGACCTCCTCGGGCGTACTTTTGCCCGCATACTCGGCAAAGGCCTGATTGCATGCGAGATAGACTCTTGTAACGGCATCCTTTGAGAAGCTCATGGCCGGCATGTTGGAAAGAAGAGATGAAACTGAGCCCATCAGTTCTGCCAGTCTTTCAGCGGACTGGATCTCCGAGATAAGGCGCTTGTTTTCCTCTTCGGCTCTTCTGCCCTCCTCCAGGGCCTTCTGCATTGCGCGGTCCTGGCGCACCTCATCGTCTACGTCCCTAAAGCCCATCATTACGCCGGTCCTGCCGCCGGGCATATTCACCTTCCCGAAATCGATACGGTAGTGGCGCGGACCGCTTTTTAAATCGCGTATAAAATTAACTGAGAACTGGTCTCTGCTCTCGAACTGCTTCAGTATATACGGAAGCCCGATCTGCTCCTGCATGCGATCCCGGTCCTCCGGGGCGACCATGGTCTCCACATATTCTGTCTTTGTATCTGTATAACGCGCATGGCTCAGCGCATTTCTGATAGCTTCAGCATGGGAATCTTCCATGTCAGTATGAAACAGTGAACATTCTTCCGTTTCGACGTCATTGATGAGCCATACTGTGTTGTATGAATTCATCAGAGTTGCGATAACGGCTTCTTTTTCAGCGGCGTCTAACACGGTAGTATTTACGGACATTCAATATACCTCCTTGAATATCTGTATTGTTTCTTTCAGGGTTTCACGAGACTTTCCAGTGTCTCAAATAATGTTTCAGGTTCTACAGGCTTGCTTAAATGAGCATTAAGACCTGCCTGCATGCTTCGCTGCACATCCTCGTCAAAAGCATTTGCCGTAAGCGCGATTATCGGTATCTCCTTTGCGTCCGGCCGATCCATATTTCGTATGACTCTGGTCGCTTCCAGGCCATCCATCTCCGGCATACGCATATCCATTAATACGGCAGCATAGTAACCCGGCTCATGCGCAGCAAACATCTCCACAGCAATCCGTCCGTTTTCGGCATGTTCAACTTCCATCTCGCGCATGGCAAGTACCATCTTCATGATCTCGGCGTTAACGGCCACATCCTCTGCAAGCAGGACTCTCCTTCCTGTAAGGTCGGCCGTTTCTCTTACCAGCTTTTCATTCTTCTTCCGGAAAGCCTCGCGGAATTCGTCCATTACATTTCCGGCAAAGAGCGGCTTGGCTACAAAGGTATCTACGCCTGCCTCATGGGCTTCATCGATTATATCCTCCCAGTTATAGGAAGTCAGAATGATTATCGGTGTATGCGATCCTACGATCGAACGGATCTGCCTGGTCGTCTCCAGGCCGTCCATCTCAGGCATCTTCCAGTCGACCAGTATAAGGTTATAATCTTCACGTCTGGCATGATGCATCTTCACCATATCCAAAGCTTCCTTGCCGGACATGGCCATTTCACAGCTGACGCCCAACTGTCCGAGCACGACCTGGGCATGCTCACAGGCAATACTGTCGTCATCGATTACCAGCACGCTCATTTCGTTCGGACGCAGCTCGATATCTGTACCTTCTCCGGCAGTGTGATGAGCCTGTCCAAGAGTTACCGTGACAGTAAACGTTGTACCGACGCCCTTTTCGCTTTCCACGTCGATATGGCCATTCATCAGCTCTACTATACTCTTTGTTATCGGCATTCCAAGCCCGGTGCTTCCGTATCTGTTCGTACTTGAGGAATCCTCCTGTGTAAAGGCGTCAAACAGCTTCGGAAGGTATTCCTTGCTCATGCCGATACCGGTGTCGCTTATGGTAAAGCGCAGCGTAGCCTTGTCATCCAGCCTTGCGGTATCTTCGATAACAAAAGATACGTTTCCGCCTTTTGGCGTAAACTCTACGGCGTTGCCCAGGATGTTGATCATGACCTGTCTCAGCTTCATATCGTCGCCAATATAATATTCATCTATCTGCCCGTAGGTCCGGCATTCGTATTTCAATCCCTTATCATGGCACTGTCCGCTGATGATCGTATTTACCTGCTCCAGAGTCTTGGAGAAGGAAAATTCCTCGTTCTTAATGGTCATACGCCCGGATTCTATTCGGGACATATCCAGGATATCGTTGATGATTCCCAACAGATGATGGGCAGACGTGCCTATCTTCTCAAGGTACTCCCTGGTCTGATCCGAGATGCCAGGATCGTTCAGCGCAATATTATCCAGCCCGATAATGGCGTTCATCGGCGTACGGATCTCATGGCTCATGTTGGACAGAAATGCCGTCTTGGCCTTGTTGGCAGATTCCGCAGCCGTCAGTGCATCCTGCAGCGCCTGCTTCTGCGCCATGGCTGTCCGCGTTTGAGCATCGACATCTACGAAGCTTGCGCCAACAGCGTACGAGGCATCATCATCGCCCATATCCTCCGGATGACGAACGCCTGCGAAGCGCACTTCTTCCCAGGTATCCCGCCCGTGTCTGTGTACCATATACTGATAGGCGATGACCTGACGTTCCTGCAGCTTCTTTTTTATATTTTCCGGCTGAATAAACTCCAGGAACTCTTCCAGATACTCCTCTTTTATATTTTCTTTTGCATACGCCGTAACGGCAGGAAGATAGTTGAAACGGTCTCCGACCTTGAATCCGTTTTCCAGGTCGCCGTGAGACTGATAGCATACGCCTGTATCCTTATCAAGATCGAGATAGTAAACGCTCCAGTAATCAGATGACAGCGCCGCGATCATACGGTTCTGTTCTTCCCGCTGCTCTTTATGGGCAAGAAGCTCTTCCTGCAGCTGAAGCCTGTGCTCCAGCTCCTCTTGTTTTACCCTGTTTTCAGCATCCGCAGTTTCCCTTTCAAGCTGAAGTTTCGCATTTTTCCTTATCTGCATGATCATATATGTGAACAACAGCACCATAATGACCACGGTCAAAAGGGATTGCAGGATACTGCGACGGATGGTACCTTCAGATATCGAGCTTATCTGCTCGCTTATCACGCTTTCCCGGATAAGATATGTAAGCTGCCAGTTCGTTCCTTCAACAGGCATATAGGCCAGGGTCTCGCTTATTCCGTTATAGGTAAAGGACACGACTCCGCGCTGGCCGCCCTGGAATTCTGTAAGGAATTTTTCGTAAGAATAGCCTGTTTCGTATTCAGCATGTGTCATGGCTTCCAGCAGGTTGTCTTCCACTGCAAGACCGCCAAGGACCGTGTTGCTTAAAGCTATGCCATCACTGGTGTAGATATTGCAGAAAGTCGCACCGCCTTCCTGAGCCTTCATGGAGACGCCGTCGATCATATCGGCCATACCGATCTCCATAAAGGAGGCGATCAGATGGTTTCCCTCCGACATAAGGTCTACCGGCATGGCTATTATGACCTTCTTATCTTCTGAAGTGAGATTTCTCAGTGATATTTCCGCTTCCGACAAGGAGGAATAATCGAAGTCATATTGGTCGATCGCATCCACTACCCCTGCATATGTGTAGATGAGCCCGTCCTCGTCTACAAAGGCGAACTTCTCCAGGTTGAAAAGCGCCTTCATATCTGCCTGATATTTCTGCCTGCTCTCTGCATCTTTCAGATCTTCTTCAGTCATGAGCTCCAGCGCCGTACGCATATCTTCGATCCGGTCCTGCAGATTTTTTGCAACGACCTGCTCACGGCGTCCTACCAGTTCATCCAGATACAAAAGCGATACGGAACGAACTGCTTTACCGGTATCTTCACCGGCGCTTCTGCCCATCCATATCGTAGTGAATATCAGAACAAGGGCGATAAGCAATGCGCCCGCAATAGCGATTCCGGTTGTATTTCCTTTGTTCGTATTCTTTGCTTGCATATCATCCATCACCATCTTTAATTGTTCACGGGTACAAAAGAACCGTCTCCTTGTCATTCTACCTCATGCGTTCAGAAGCCGCAGTTTTTCCAGCTGCTCCAATGCTGTCTTAAGCTCAGCGCTGACATCGACCATTTCATCCTTCCCGCGAAGCATTTCAGTCAGTTCACTAAGAGGTGTATAGATCGGCGTTAATGAGAGATTACCCATAACGCCTTTGAGGGCATGAGCGGCTTCAAAAGCCTCTTTGACGTTTCCCGCCACTACTGCGGACTGAAGCTTGTCGAAATTCCCATCGGCAAGTCCCATGCCTACCATACGCAAGTAGAACGCCTCATTATTCATGCAGCGTCCCAGTCCTTCTTCTGTATTAGCTCCGAAATCTTTCAGCATCTCGATCGTTAACATTTTTTTTACCCCCGTTTGATCATGTCCGTATTCTCAGCTCATTTTCCGTTTGTAAATAAGCATATTTACGAAAAATATTATAAGTGTTTATGCGTATTTTATCAATATTTAACAATACATTCAAAAAGAACTTCAGTTTCCCCGCGGGATCTTCTCCCTCCGCAAGATAACCGAAGTTCTTTTTTATTTTGCTGCTGTTAGAAAAGATTATGAATTTTGTCCTTTTGCGCTTGTTCCCGTGGTACACGGGGACGGAGCAAATGTAC
>CADBMM010000301.1 GCA_902795795.1 uncultured Lachnospiraceae bacterium
AATGCAGAGATCGCCTGCATGAAAGGAAATATTGACCTTATCCTTATGGATATCTGCACATCTGACAACGAATCCGGACTCAAAGCAGCAAAGCGTATAAAACAGCATTATCCGCAGATCAGGATAATCATGATGACGTCCATGCCGGAGTATTCCTTCCTTAGAAAAGCACGGGAAAGCGGATGCGACAGCTTCTGGTACAAGGAGCATGGAGATATATCGCTGGTCGACGTTTGTGACCGCACGATGCGCGGTGATTTCCTGTGGCCGACTGGAACACCGGAGGTAAAGATCGGCTTAGCCGGCAGCAGCGAGTTCACAGAACGGGAGCTCGACGTGATCCGCGCCTTGGCGGCAGGAAAGCGATATGAAGAGATCGGCGAAGCCCTGTTCATGTCCGCAAACACTGTAAAATACCATGTAAAAAACATACTGCAAAAAACGGGGTTTCACAGCACCATCCAGCTTGTAGCCGAGGTCGTAGAGAAACGACTGATCCTGCCGAAATATTGAAATACTGAAAAAAACGACCGCCCTGCGCAAAAGACTATCCTTTTGTGTGGGGCGGTTTTTCATGAATTTTAATAATATATACATGTCTTATCATAAAGATCGGAGTGGGAAAATGAAAACAAAAAGAACAATACGCAATATCATGCTCATTGTTGTCATGTGTCTTTCTCTTACAACAGCGAAAGATGTCTCTGTGTCAGCTGCTGAGCAATCGGAAGCATCAGAGCCCAAATTATGCGCACGGGTCACGTTGGGATACGGAGGCGTTACCAGCTGGGTCACTTACACCTATGTGGAGGATTTCCTTGTAGGAATGAACGATCCGTACAAGGGGACAGAAACAGAGTATATCTACAGCGAAAGCGGAAAAACTATCGTTACCAAAGACAGCTCCGGGGCCATAACGGAGGAATCACACTATAATTCCAAAGATCAGCTGATCTACATTGATTCAAGCAGTTCCAAGTATATTTCATTGAAGGACGATCAGGGCAACGAGATCTATCATTACGTCAAACCGGGAGGCGTTGAGCAGGAGTTCTCCTATGACGGACAGGGAAGGGTCAGTGAGATCATCAGTAACAGTGTCATGGGTGTTGAATACCAGAACTTTGAATATAGTTCGGACGGCCTGCATCTTGATGTCATAGGCACACTCAATGTCGGAACTGCTGACGAAGCAACTATGCTATATATGGAAGTTGACTACGACAGCGCCGGCCACATTGTCATGGAGACGGATTATACTTTCAAGGATCATTTTATTACGATCTGGACATATGATGAAAACGGCAGGCGGATCGGCGAAGATCAGTATAACGGAGACACACTCAAGACCAGCTATACCTGGGGGTATGATGAGGATGGACATAATGACCGCAGGATCGATTTCTACAACAGCCAGGGATACACTACAACGCATTTCTACCAGCGTGACGAAAACGGGAATATCATCCAGACCTATGAAGAGCAGGAGGACCCTACGGACAATGAAATTATTTATACTATCCTCGAGGACAGGAGTGTCTACAACGATCATGGCGACCTGGGAAAATACTATACTTATAAAAGCAGCGCAGAAACATGGGAAGATTGGGATACCGTGACCTTCTACTTTTATGAGTATGATGAGATACCCCATAATATCGGCCAATTAAACCCATAATAAACTATAAAAGGAGGTAAAATATTATGACATGGACCTGTAGAAACTGTGGTAACCCGAACTTCATGGAAGATTTTGTCTGCCGTCATTGCGGAAAGGGTACCCGCCCCGGCAAAAGCATGAAGATCACACGGAAAAAGACGGAAAAAGAGCAAAAAAAATAAAAGGATAAAACCAGCGGACGGTCCTGTGAGCAGAACCGTCCGCTTGAATATGCGGTAAACAGCCTTCAGGGCGCCTTGATCAGGAAAGAAAGGAAAAGGATATGGTATATCGTGAATTTGAACCGAAGCAGCCTGCAGGAATGGACACCAACCTGGTTTCTATAACATCTCAGAAGATGCTCTCTCACAGCGATTCATGGCTGACACAGGGAACCGATACACTGGTGAAAATGGTCTGCTGGGGATTGAACAGTTACTTTTACGGAGTTATGAATTCTACCGGTGATGAGCTTAGGGAAAATCTGGCAGGAAGAGAACAGAAGCTCAGGAATTTCTGCAATACGATCATCAAATATTCCAGTCTGGATTATGATCTGCAGTATCCGGTCCAGACAGAAAAGGAGCGTACCATTACAGTAGAAGTACCGAAAGAGAGGAAAGCAGGCCTATTCAGGAAAGAAACCTATATGGAGAAGGAGGAACGGACAGAGAAGTATACTGCCGTCGAAACGGTTTGTTACAAGGGATGGCTTCTGGAAAGACTGTACAGAATCGAAGGTACAGGAGACCGTGCCGAGATCCTTTATCTGGATTACTGTCTCGGATACGACGGGAACATTTATATGCTCGTATCGAAGGAAGGCGTTCCGACAGAGCCGCAGGTATTCAGATGCTGGTGCTTTACGCAGGAAGTATTAAACGATCAGCATTGCAACGTTTATAACGCGGTGCTTGGCGGTATTATCGGTGCACTGGACGCGATATCGCTTGATCCGGATAAACCGTCCAGAAACATACATCTGCAGCTGGATGACGATTATCAGTACAATTTCCCGGTACAGGTGGAGGATGATGAGTATGCATTTAATTTCACGGGTGGAACTTATTACAGGGTATTGGGACTTCTGACCGGTGAGGAGCAGCAGCGATGCTTTGACGAAAATGAGTGGATCCGTACGATGTTTGCCTGACAATTGTATATTGCCGCATAGCAGATTTTGCGATAAAATTGGAAAAGCAGGATCATCTTGATCCTATACTAAACTCTGGAGGTAAGCATTATGTATATTGGAGGCATGAATTACGGTTACAGTTACGGGTATATGTCGGTTTTGCCGGTTTTGGTGATCATAGGCATAATTGCC
>CADBMM010000302.1 GCA_902795795.1 uncultured Lachnospiraceae bacterium
GCCCCGCGGATGGCTTCCCGAACTTCTGCACCCCCGTCGAAACCGGTACTAGCCCGTGTTTTGGAGCGGAGCAAAGATCCGTTCTCTGATTTGAATATATTTTACATTAATTGTTTTTTGCTTTCAAGTAAAATCGGGACAAAGTGACTTGCACATTGTCCCGAAATGATCATCATGTCGGATCGATTACTCTTCTGAAAATTCGTATTTGATCCACTTTCCGTTATGATCGGCCTCGATCACAATGGTTCCGTCATCCAAAGTGCTTACCTCGACCTCTGCCCCGTGCTCGAGTTCCTTCACATAAGCGACCGGATCGTCCGTGCTGACCGTCTTGATCGTCTGTTTTACCGGGAGCTGTCCTCCGCATGTCGGCTGCTGCTCCGCTATAAGCAATTCATATGTTTTCATGGCTTTTCTCCTTTTCTGTTAATGCCCTTAAATTCTTTACATTTCGCCGCTGAGAACACCTTTATTCTTTAAAATATAATCTATTAGCGATACGACTGTAAGTATGAGCGCGGCGTAGATAAGTATCTGCTCAAGTACGATGAACCACATGACCTGAGCGTTTATAAGCAGCGCGCAGATCATGACCATCTGCACTACAGTCTTAATTTTTCCCCACCAGCTGGCGGCGATAACGATGCCCTTTTCGGCGGCAATGAGTCTGAAACCGCTGATAATAAATTCCCTTGATATTATCGTTATGACTATCCACGCCGGAAGCTGCCCTGTCGTTATAAGGCAGATCATGGCTGCGCTTACGAGCAGCTTGTCCGCCAGGGGATCCATGAACTTTCCGAAATCGGTGATCATGTTGTATTTTCTGGCAATGTAACCATCTGCTGTATCCGTAAGAGATGCAAAAATAAAAACAGCAAGAGCGGCCCAGCGCCCCCAGCTGCCCGGCACCATCATGAATATCACAAATACCGGAACCAGTATTACTCTTAATAAAGTCAGTTTATTCGGCAGATTCATATCTGATCTCCCCAGTCAGGTCGTATTCATTTGCTCCGTTGATCACACATCTCACTATATCGCCGGTGCAAAGTTCTTTTTCCGATTCAATAAAAATATATCCGTCCACAGACGGAGCGTCCGCTCTGGAACGCCCGATATATGTCCCGTCTTCCGGCATATAGCCTTCAATAAAGACTTCCGTTTCGCTGCCGATCTTTTCCCTGCCTTTTTCCGCGGAGATCTCCTGCTGCAGGAGCATTATCTCTTCACGTCTTTCAGCCTTTATCTCTTCATCGATCTGATCCGGCATTGCAGCGGCCGGCGTGCCGTCTTCTCTTGAATAGGTGAAAACGCCAAGCCTGTCAAAACGCACCTCTTTAACAAACTGTTTAAGTTCTTCGTGCTGTTCGGCCGTTTCTCCCGGAAATCCGGTTATCAGGCTCGTCCTTAAGGCGATGTCCGGCATAGCGGTACGAAGCTTCGATATAATGTCCAGAAGGCCTTCTCTGCTCGTCCTCCTGCCCATCTTCTTTAGTATCTCATCATTGCAATGCTGTATGGGCAGATCCAGATATCTGCAGATCTTCGGCTCCGATGCGATCGTATCGATCAGTTCCGGATAGATCTCTTCCGGGTAACAATAAAGGACCCTGATCCACTTTATATCTTCTATCGCGGCAAGCTTTTTCAAAAGAATATGCAGCGATTTTTCGCCATAAAGATCTTTCCCGTAGACCGTCGTTTCCTGTGCAACAAGATTAAGCTCCCTTGTGCCGTTTTCGGCCAGCTTTTCCGCTTCTGCCACAAGCTCTTCCATCGGAACGCTTCTGTAGCTCCCTCGAAGAGACGGTATAACGCAATAAGTGCAGTGCTTGTCGCAGCCTTCGGCGATCTTCAGATACTCCGAGAAGCCTCCTGTCACCGAAACGCGGTCCTTCATGCCGGAAGGCAGAGAATCTTTTCTGCCGGTTTCCGCCATGCGGACTCCCTCATACGCCTTGTCCACGGCTTCGAGTATCTTATCGAAATCACCGGTTCCAAGTACCGCATCGACTTCAGGCAGTTCCTCCAGAATATCTTTTCCGAACATCTGTGCCATGCAACCGGTGACTATCAGCGCCTTGCAGCTTCCACTCTTCTTGTATTCAGCCATCGCAAGAATGTTTTCAACACTTTCATCCTGTGCATCGTGAATAAAACAGCATGTATTTATGATAATGACCTCGGCTTCACTTTCATCGTCGGTCATTTCATAACCGTGCTTTAAAAGGCCGGCCAGCATGCGCTCGGAATCGACAAGGTTCTTGTCACAGCCAAGCGATACAAATAGCAGCTTTTTCAAAGGTATTATTCTCCTTCGGTTTCTGCCGGGGCTTCCTCAGTCTCTGCCGCTTCGTCAGGCGTTTCCGGCTCAGCAATATTAAGTCTTACTTTGCCTTCATATAATTCCTCGACAGCTACAGAGAGCGGTTTTCCGCTGCTCGTTTCCGCCAACGGCTCTGCGCCGTTAGTAAGCTGGCGGGCTCTTTTGCTGGCTGCTATCACCACAGAATATCTGCTTGTGATAGCAGGTTTCCCTTCAGCGGCGTTAACTTCGTTGATCTTTTCCATTAATTCTTTGTAAGACGGATGTATCATTTTTTTCCTCCCAGTTCATCCTGCAGTCTCTTTA
>CADBMM010000303.1 GCA_902795795.1 uncultured Lachnospiraceae bacterium
GCAAAACTTGAAACATCTTAAGGGAGTGAATGCTCCGCATCTTAAGAACACCAGCAAGGAAATACCGGTGGAAATGCCCGTGCCGGATATGGTCACTATTCCCATGGGGATGCATATAGGCGCTCCGTGCAAACCTGTCGTAGCTGTCGGAGACGAAGTGAAGGTCGGGCAGCTGATAGGCGAGCCGCAGGGCTTTGTAGGCGCTCCTATTCATTCTTCCGTTTCAGGTAAGGTGAAGGGCCTGGTGAAGATCCAGCTTTTCAATGGTATGGCCGATGCGGTGCAGATCGAAGCTGATAAGGAACAGACCGTCTGGGAGGGAATAAAACCGCCTGAGGTCACGGATACAAAAAGCTTTCTTGACGCAGTCAGGGCCAGCGGACTTGTAGGCCTTGGCGGGGCAGGCTTTCCGACTATGGTTAAGCTTTCCATTAAAGAAGGCGCAAGCGTCGATTATCTTATAATCAACGGCGCAGAGTGTGAGCCTTATCTTACGTCAGACTATTCCACAATGATGATAGATACTGACTTCGTTATTTCCGGCGCTGCTGCCGTAAAGAAATATACGAATGCCGGAAAGGTCATTATCGCCATAGAGGATAACAAACCTGACGCCGTAGCCCTGTTCAAGGAAAAGACGGCGGGGATGGAAGGCTTTGAAGTGGCATCGCTGCCTTCAAAATATCCGCAGGGCGGTGAAAAAGTGCTGATCTACAACCTTACCCAGAGAATAGTTGCAGCGGGAAAACTTCCGCTGGATGTGGGCTGCATAGTCATGAACATGACTTCAACGGCTTTCCTCGGCAAGTATCTGAAGACAGGCATGCCACTTACGTCCAAATGTGTGACGATAGAGGGCTCGGCTGCAGCGCATCCCTGCAAGATAATAGCGCCCATCGGGACTAAGGTTAAGGATGTCATAGAAGCCGCCGGAGGATACAAAGGGACTCCCGCCAAGCTCATAGCCGGAGGACCGATGATGGGCATGACGGCGCCCAATGACGAGATACCTGTCGTGAAGAACAGCAACGGCTTCGTCATCCTGGATGAAAAAGATGCTGCTCTGCCGGAAGAAGGCGAATGCATAAACTGTGGAAGATGCGCAGACGCCTGCCCGCTTAAGCTGATGCCGAACAGGATAGCAAGAGCGTTCAAGCATAACGATCTGGACGAGCTGGCGAATCTGCAGGTAACGCTTTGCATGGAATGCGGATGCTGCTCATACGTATGTCCGGCAAAGAGAGACCTGGTACTTAGAAATAAACTTTCAAAAGCTGCTCTTGCGAAAAGAGCGAAGAGGGGGTGATTAAGATGGCAGAAAAATTTAATGTTAGCATATCACCTCATATAAGGGCGAAGGACAGCACGCAGACCATAATGCGCGACGTCATCATTGCGCTTACACCTGCTTTTATAGCTGCGATAGTACATTATCACTTAAGACCGGTATGGCTGCTCATCGTATGCGTAGCGGCTGCTGTCGCATCTGAAGCGATAATGCAGAAGATACTTAAGAAAAAGGTCACGATCGGGGATCTTTCAGCTGTTGTAACAGGCGTGCTTATTGCCTATAACCTGCCGGTCGGTATTCCTCTTTGGATAGCGGCCATGGGCAGCGCAATAGCCATAGTCGTTGTGAAACAGCTTTTCGGCGGGCTCGGACAGAACTTTGCGAACCCGGCGATTACGGCCAGGATCGTGCTTTTCCTGTCGTTTGCAAGCCATATGTCAGACTATACCACCGGCTATCCGGACGCTCTGGCGGGCGCTACCCCACTGGCAACTGCGGGAACTGAAGCAGCGCCTTCATATCTGGATATGTTCCTCGGCAATATCGGAGGATCGATGGGTGAGACCTGCAAACTGGCACTGCTTATAGGCTTTGCGTATCTGCTTATAAGAAAAGTAATAGCGTGGTATACGCCGGTATGCTTTATCGGCACTGTATTCCTGCTTTCATGGGCCCTTGGCCAGGATCCGGTATACTCGATCCTGTCCGGAGGACTTTTCCTCGGAGCTATCTTCATGGCTACCGATTATGTGACCACACCGTCGACAACGCTCGGAAGGATCATATTCGGGGTCGCTGCCGGTTGTATTACAGTCGTTATTAGGGTATTCGGAAGCTATCCGGAGGGCGTTTCCTTCGCGATCCTTCTCATGAATATCCTGTCACCGCATATCGAACGGCTCACCGTTCCTAAACCGCTGGGAGGGGTGAAAGTAAAATGAAAAAAGAAGGATATA
>CADBMM010000304.1 GCA_902795795.1 uncultured Lachnospiraceae bacterium
CCGATCGACAAAGAATGGGGCGTCGGTATCTCAGGGCTCACGGAGGATCCATCCCCGTTTCCCAGAGTTAATTTCCTTTTAAAATGGACCAAAGAACGTGAGTCCACAGCCGACTCAAGCCGTGCGCTGATCGTCACGGAGGGTTATAAAAAATATGCCATGTACCCCGCCAATGTAAAATGGGGTCTGATCATGCGCGACGTATTTATGAATGTGCCTGTACATATCTGGCCCCAGGAACTGATCGTCGGCGAACTGGCGGCTGAGCCCAACAGTGCTCCGATCTACCCGGAATTCTCCATGGACTGGGTCTGCAACGAATTCCGCAGCGGATGCATGGCCGAGCGAACGAACGACCGCTATATCATCAGCGACGAGGTTCGCGACGATATCCTTGGCATTGAAGATTTCTGGAAGAATAAGACTCTCGGTGAAGCCTGGGAAGCCTCCCTTTCTGAAGAAGAAGCGGCTGTATCTCATCTTTACAAGGGCGTTAACCGTTCCGGTCTTTTTGTATATGCAGGCGTTGGCCATGTCTGCGCAAATTATGAACGGCTTTTCCGTGAAGGCTTCGGAGGCATCCGCCGCGAAGTCGAAGAAGCCATGAGCCATCTCGATACTTCCATTCCGGAAGATGTGAAACGCCGTGAATTCTATCAGGCAGAGCTGTATGTCCTTGAAGGCTGTACCGCGTATATCCGCCGTTACGGCGATCTGGCCGAAAGCATGGCTGCCGAAGAAAAAGATCCGGTCCGCCGTGCAGAGCTGACCCGCATCGCCTCCAACTGCCACCATGTAGCAGAGGGCGCGCCGCGCGATTTCTGGGAAGCTCTCCAGCTTTACCATATGGCCTATAACATGATCATCATCGAGACGAACGGACATTCAAACACCTACGGCCGTTTTGATGTACTGTTCACCCGTTTTTATGAGAATGATGTAAAGAACGGAACCCTTACCCGCGAGCAGATGCAGGAGCTCATCGAATGCTTCTTTGTGAAGATGCATCAGCTCCGCAAGATCCGCGACACCTATGCGATCACCTTCTCCAGCGGAACGATCATGGGCGGAACAGCCCTCGATGTCGGCGGAGTTGATGAGAACGGCAACGATGTGACCAGTGATGTCAGCTACATGATCCTGGATGCACATGCCCACACACGCATCCCCAATCCCTGGATGGGCGTCCGTCTTCATGAAAATTCCCCGAAGGATTTCAAGACCAAGGTCTTCAACGTTATCCGTATCGGTACGGGCGAACCCAAGGTATTTAACGATGCACCTATTATCAAGAGTCTTCTGGATTGCGGCAAGCCTATCGAAGACGCCCGCAATTTCGTTGCTGTCGGATGTGTGGAACCTGCTATCCCCGGCAAGACCTACGGCATGCACGATTCCGGTTCCATGAACATAGCCCTTGTGCTCGAGCTGGCCATTAACGGCGGCCGCTGCATCGAATGCGGACCGGCCTGCCCGCGCTGGAAGGTCTGCGGAGCTCTTGGAAAGCACCTGTCTATCGATACCGGTAACCTCGCCGATATGACCAGTTTTGACCAGGTGCTGGAATCTTATGATAAACAGATGAAGCATCAGTGTGATCTGATGATCTCATCCATCAATAAAATGGATTATGCACATCAGCGGCTGAAACCGCTGCCTTATCTTTCCCTGCTTATCGACGGCTGCATAGATAAGGGCATAGACGTATCCGCCGGCGGTGCGATCTACAATCACAGCGGCCCCCAGGCTGTCGGTCTTGGAACAACAGCCGATTCACTTGCGGTGATCAAGCAGCTGGTCTTCGATGAAAAGAGGATCACCGGAAAAGAACTGCTTCAGGCGCTGCGCGACAACTGGCAGGGTCATGACGCTCTTTACGCGCTCGTGAACAGCCAGCACATGCATCAGTACGGAAACAACGATGATTACGCAGATGAGCTTGCCAAATTCGTGATCGAATCCTACTGTTCTCATATCGAGCATCGTCCGACACCGCGCGGCGGCAGCTACATACCGGGCGTATTTTCGGTTACTGCAAATGTCCAGCACGGAAACTTCACTCCTGCCACCCCGGACGGCCGTAAGGCAGGCGAACCACTTTCCGACTGCATGGGACCGGTACATACGCAGTGCTGCAGTCACGATCACAACGGTCCGACCGCTATTGCCAATTCGGTTACAAAGATCGATCACTCCCGTATTGCGAACGGCATTATCCTGAACTGGAAGTTCTCGCCCTCAGCAGTATCGGGTGAGACCGGCCGTGAGAGTCTGATCAATCTGATGGATGTATATATGGCCAAGGGCGGAATGCAGAGTCAGTTCTCCATCGTCGGAAAAGAAACTATGGTCTGCGCTCAGAAAAAGCCCGAAGATTATAAGGATCTTCTTGTCCGCATCGCAGGCTACAGCGCATACTTTGTCGAGCTTTCGACCGAACTTCAGAACGACCTGATCGGCCGTACAGAGCTTTCATTTGACTGATATATGAAATAAAATGAGGCTGCCGCATTAATTAAAGCGGCAGCCTGTGCTTTAGAAAGGAGCAGAAATGATAAACGAAAATATAATGTCCTTCTCCATGGATTTCTTCCGTCTTGACGGAAAAGTCGCGATCGTTACAGGTGCCAACCATGACCTTGGCGAATCCTATGCCGTAGCTCTTGCCAAAGCCGGCGCCGATATTTTTGTAGCGCATCATTCACCCAATGTCAGCCGTGTCAAAGAAGAAGTTGAATCTCTCGGCCGCAGGATCGCGTTTCTGCAGGGCGATCTGACCCAGGCAGATTACCGCGAGGAGTGCGTAGCCAAGTGTCTGGAAGAATTCGGCCGTATCGATATCCTTGTAAATAACGCCGGATGCAACCATGCAGATCCGATCCTGGATTTTCCGGATGACGACTGGAAAAGAGTCGTAGACCTCCAGCTCGCCGCCGTTCACTATTTCAGCCGCGTCGTCGCAAAGGTCATGGCAAAACAGGGCTACGGCAAGATCATCAACATCGGCTCTGCACTTTCCTTCGCAGCAGACCCGAACGCCTGCGCATACACTGCTGCCAAGCACGGAATCCTCGGTGTTACAAAATCATTTGCGACAGAGGCGGGCAAGTTCGGCATCCGCTGCAACTGCATCGCTCCCGGATTTTTCATGAGCCCTGTCACCGATGAGATCCGCGCCATGAACCCGGCGATCTTCGACAAGGTCTGCGAACGCATGCCTCTGTGCACCGACGGGCAGTGGGGTAATATACGTGACCTTATGGGCACAGTCGTCTTTCTCGCAAGTCCGGCGTCCGACTATATCAGCGGAGAAGTCATCACCGTAGACGGAGGATTCAAGGCAGTCCTCGCCTGAAAGTGAATCTTTTTCAACATACATAAGGCGGATGGCAGATATATTCTGAAAGCGACCCTAAGGAAG
>CADBMM010000305.1 GCA_902795795.1 uncultured Lachnospiraceae bacterium
ATACTTGTGTGTAAAAGACAAAAAATGCCTCCTTCCAGGCAACAAGCTTTTATTATTTTGCTTGTCTACCTAGAAGGGAGCATATCACTTTGTGCGACAGCCTCATTTATATAATTATTTAAATATATCCTCTATATCTTCAATAGTGCGGGGGATGGCTGCGGAGAGGTTGCGGCAGCCGTTCTCCGTGATCAAGCAGTTGTCTTCGAGGCGGAAGCCTTCTCCCCATTCTTCGTGATAGATGCCGATATCAACGCAGAAGACCATGCCTGGAGCCGTGAGCTTTCCGGCTGCATCTACTCTGTCGTGGACATCCATTCCGACATGATGTGCTCCGCCATGCCACATGTATTTTGCCACGTCTTCATCCCTTCTGCATATTCCGAGATCGACCATCTGTTCAAAACAGTATTCGTGGGCGATCCTGTCTACGTCAGACATCGGTATTCCGGGCTTTAAGATGCTGAACATGTAGTCGGAAGTGCGTCTCTGGGCCTCGAATATCCTCTTCTGATGATCGTTGAATCTGCCGTTTGCCGGCCAGCCGCGTGACACATCCGTTACGTAGTTATCCCATCTGGCGCCGACATCATTGAGCACGATATCACCGTCATTTACGATTCCGTGGTAATCATAATAGTGGATGGTGAAATTATTTTTTCCTGCGCTGATTATGGAATCAAAACCGGGTGCAAGAACTCCTCTTTGAGCCAGAGCCCAGTCGAACCAGCTTTTAAGCTGGTATTCATACATGCCGGGGCGGCAGTTCTTCATCATGGCCAGAATGCCGTCCTTTGTGACATCTTCAGCAATTTCCATGGCCTCGATCTCGCAGGGACGCTTTATAAGGCGCATGTCCATTAGGATCGGCAGGGAATTTGCAATTTCGATCCCGGGCCAGCCGGCATTAAGCATTTCATTCATGTGATCGGCCATGACCGGGGTCCTCCGCCCGATCTTGTGGTCAATATCCAGATATATGGTATTGATATGCTCCTTTGTGATAAGAGCTGTCAGGTCCTGCATAAAACAGTCAGTATTCGCGAGATCTTTGATACCTGATCTTTCGGATGCGTATTCAGGGCTGAGGCGAACGCCGGTCCACCTTTCCGCCATGAAGTCTTTTGGAAGAATATAAAGGGTTTCGGCATATGCGTTGCCGTTTTCCGGCTGTTCGGGATATTTGTATACCATAAGCACGCTGTCGTGTTGTTCTATGCCTGTAAGATAGACAAAATTCCGGCTGGCGTACCAGGGGTAATCGTCGTCCGATGATTTTCTTTGTATTTCGCCGCTGAAGAACAGAGCGAGTGCGCCGGGCTTGAGACGCGCGGCAAAATTATCACGGTTTTCTTTATAGAATTCTGGTTTCATTTACAGTCCTCCGATCATTTTATGCGCTCTCCATTTTATATCTGACCGATGTCCTTGTAAATGCATACTTTTGAAAAACGTACGGCGGCCGGCAGATATGTTCTGACGCTCATGGGCTCGCTCCTTCTCAGCTAAACTGGCAGTCTCACTAAGGCCGTTGGTCGTTCGATGTAAGCATATCTCTTGACCACGGCCTAAGTTCGACTAGCCGTTCATCTTCGGACTCGCTTCCGCAACATTCGCTTACAGAATATATCTGCTGGCTGCCTGTTCGTTTTGCACTTTGAGAATCGGGAATGCGGGCGGATAATATTACATGCAGGTATATCCGCCGTCTACGGCGAGCATGAGGCCGTTGACATAGGTGCTGTACGGAGATGCAAGGAAGATAGCAGCGGTATCAAGCTCGCCCTCGTTGCCGTAACGCTCGGCCGGGATCATAGTTTTTGCATTCTGCTGGAAATAATCGCTGTCAAGCGTTTCCTTCGTAAGCGGTGTATAGAAATATCCCGGGCAGATCGCATTGACCGTGATATCATATTTTCCCCATTCGGCAGCCAGAGCACGCGTGAGGTTTACAACGCCTCCCTTTGCTGCATGATAAGGCGCGCTTCCGGCTATTTTGTTACCTACGAGACCATACATGGAAGCGATATTAATGATACGTCCGTATTTTGCCGGGATCATGGCCTTCTTTGCGACCTCACGTGACATTTTGAAAGTTCCGAAAAGATCTATTTCGACTTCATTGCTGAACTGCTCGTCAGTAATATCCTCGGCCGGTGCAACCGCGCCGGTGCCCGCATTGTTGATAAGAATATCGATGCGTCCGAATTCCTTGAGAACTGTGTCAACCGCATCGGAGACCATCTGTGTATCTGTTATGTCGCAGCGAACGCCGATAGCTTTTACGCCGTATTCTCTGCGGATCTCCTCTGCTACTTCTTCGACCTTGTTCTGTCTGCGTGCGAGAGCAACGATGTTTGCACCCTGATTTGCAAGCGCTTTAGCCATCTGCACGCCGAGACCTGATGAACATCCTGTTACTATTGCAACGTGGCCCGTAAGATCAAAAAAATTATTTGTCATAGCTGTACTCCTTTAAAGTTAATAATATTCACTTTCTTTTGAAACTACCGTGTTGATTAAAACATGAGTGTAAGTTATCATTATTCTGATATCCTGAAAATATCCAATATTATATTATTTTTGGAGGTCAAAATGATAACCCCGGTATTTGACAGAGTCAATGAAAGCATGCCGATCTACATCAGACTCTATGAGAGCATCAGGCAGATGATCATAAGCGGTGAAATAAAAGCCGGGGAGAGACTCCCTTCGAAACGCAGCCTCGCCTCGCATCTGGGATTAAGCGTTAAGACAGTCGAAAATGCGTATTATCAGCTCGTAATAGAAGGCTATGTGATCTCGAAGGAAAAAAGCGGCTTTTACGTTTCTAATCTGGACCATTATATGACCAGAAGTCCGCGTCAGACAGCATTTGAGGCCGGGAAAAGAGGGAAACAATATATAGTCGATCTTAAATCAAATAAAAACCCGAAAGAATCTTTCCCAAAATCGGTATGGAAGCATCTTGTCAGAAACGTGCTTACCGCGGATCCGGATGAACTTTATGAGACGGTTCCTTTTAACGGCCTGGAGAAGCTCAGAATAGCCATAGCCGAATACCTTTATGCATACAGAGGAATGAACGTATCGCCCGATCAGATCATCATAGGTTCAGGTACCGAATATCTTTATTCCAGACTGCTGCAGCTGTTTGACGGGGACAGGATCTTCGCGCTGGAGGATCCGGGTTATTCTCTTATCAGAAAGATCTGCGGTATCAATAAAACTCCTTATATTTCCGTTCCAGTGGATGAAAAGGGGATAAATATGGTAAAGCTGTATGCGTCCGGAGCAAATATGCTGCATACCTCACCGGCGCATCATTTTCCGCTTGGCTTTGTGACGCCGATTGACAGAAGGATAGAGCTGCTGGAGTGGATGAATGCGGAAAAGGGCAGATATATAATTGAGGACGATTATAACAGCGAATACAGGTATCACGGCAATCCGGTCCCGTCGCTTTATTCGATAAGCATTAATCAGGGCGTGATCTATATGAATACCTTTTCAAAGGCGGTAATGCCGTCAATAAGGATAAGCTACATGGTACTGCCGACGGATCTGATGCAAAGGTATATGTCAACGGTAAGCGTATATTCCTGTACGGTGGCTTCGCTTGAACAGCTTGTGCTTGCGGATTTTATAAGCAATGGGTATCTGGAAAGATATATAAACAGGATCAAACGTCAGAATATTTCCAAAAGGGAAATACTATATAAATGCGTTGGTGAATGCAGCATAAAAGACAGGCTGGATATACTGGGGGATCTGGCGGGTACACATTTTATTATCAGAGTGGACACGGTGCTTACCGATGAAGAGCTTCTGCAGAGGCTGAAGGATAAAGGCGTGCTCATATGGTCCGTGCTTTCATACATGGAAAAACCGGACAAAAAATACCGATCCATGCTTGTGGTAAATTATTCCGGACTTACGGAAGAAGGAATGCGTTATTTTATTCAAAGTCTGGGGGAAGTGCTGGACTGAAGTACGGGGATTTGTTATCATAAAACAAGTGAACAATAGCGAATGCTTTATGATAAAGGAGGACGAAAAAAATGGCATTTGAAATGAAATATCCCCACCTTTTTGAGCCGTTCAGAATAAGGGGCACATATTTCCGCAACAAGATATTTGCCGCACCGCAGGGCAACTACAATGTCTGCACTGACCGACTCCCTACGGCTGAGAGCATTGCCTTCTATGAAAGAAAAGCAGAAGGCGGATTTGCTTCAGTCTGTGTAGGGGACTGCGTAATAGATATCACGACCGGCGCTAACCTGCCCTTCCTTCTGGATATGCAGGACAAGGAAAACCTCCCTCGCATGGGCATGCTGACACACGCTGTCACAAAACACGGCGCTGTCTGCTCGGCAGAGCTTTCACATGACGGAATGTATTCATGGGCATCACGCGAAAGATATGGCACGAAGCTTTACGGACCTGTTGAATGCGAGAGCAGATACGGCCATATAGAAATGCTTACAGAAGAGATGATAGAAGATCTCATTAAGAAATATGCCGATGCAGCTGCATACGCAAAGAAATGCGGCTTCACGATGGTTACGGTGCATGCTGCTCATGGCTGGCTCCCTGCCCAGTTCATGGCTCCGAAAATGAATACCAGAAAAGATAAATGGGGCGGCAGCCTTGAGAACAGGATGCGTTTCCCGATAGCTATCCTTGACGCAATAAGAAAAGCAGTAGGACCGGCGTTCCCGATAGAGATAAGAGTTTCGGGAAGCGAGGTCGTCGAAGAAGGTTTCCAGCTTGAGGACGCCATCGGATTCTGCGAGATGCTTGACGGCCATGCAGATATCCTTCATATTTCCGCAGGCACGCATGAAGTGCCAAGAAGCTGGCCGGTAGTCCATCCTTCGATGTTTATGCCGGATGGCGTAAATTCAAAGTACGCCATAGAGATCAAAAAGCATGTAAGCCAGTCCCTCGTAGGAACGGTCGGAGGCTTTACAGATCCGGCGCATATGGAGGAACTTATCGCTTCCGGTCAGGTGGATATCATAAATCTCGCCAGACAGTCGGTCTGCGATCCCGACTTCCCGAATAAGGCAAGAGCCGGCAAGGATGAAGAGATACGCAGATGCTTAAGATGCAATAAATGCTTCATAAACAGCGGAGTAAACAGAAACGTAAGATGCTCCATAAATCCGGAGATCGGACAGGAGCTCGACTCCAGGCAGATACGCCCGGCAGAGACAAAGAAGAAAGTCCTTATTGCAGGCGGCGGAATCGGCGGTATGGAAGCGGCTATACAGGCATCCAAACGCGGGCATGAAGTAATACTCTGCGAAAAGACCGACAAACTCGGCGGCGCCCTTCTCTGTGAAGAAAAAGTTCCGTTTAAGAAAAACCTTCCGAAATATATTGAGCATCAGATCTATGAGATCAAAAACAGCTCTGTGGAAGTAAGACTCAACACTGAAGTTACGCCCGAATATGCAAAGAAGGAAGAACCGGACGCCATCATAGCTGCTCTTGGCGCAAGACCGGTAGTTCCGAAGATCCCGGGAATAGAAAAAGGCGTCTCCGCCGAGGAAGTGTATTATGATCCTGAGCTGGCAAAGGGCAAGATCATAGTGCTTGGCGCCGGACTGGTCGGGCTTGAGCTCGCGATCTGGCTCGGACAGATGGGGAAAGATGTCGATATCGTGGAGATGCTCGATCATGCCGGCATAGACATGGGAGAGTATCCATTCCTGGCTTATGATTTTGAGCTGAAAGATCATAACATTTCCATCAGCTATAATACAAAAGCCCTTTCTATAGATGATAAGGGCATTGAGATCGAAAAAGACGGGCAGAAGCAGCATATAGACTGCGATACGCTTATTTATGCAGTCGGACAGAGATCCCTTGCAGAAGAGGCCGATGCGCTGGCGTTCTGCGCGCCGGAATTCTACATGATCGGTGACTGCGTACGTTCGGACAGCATAATTGCAGCTACAAAGGCAGCTTACGCAGCGGCAAACGATATCTGATAAAACGCTGCCGGCGGAAAAAATGTCCTATGCAGACAATAATACATTTATACAAAGCAAAAGGATCGGCCTGAGCCGATCCTTTTTGCTTTTCAATGAGGGGGGAGATAGTGAGTGGTTGATCAACTATCTGACGTTAGTATAATTACAAATTGTGAGCAAAATATGACCGCCACCTTAAAGAAATCTAAAATTCATAAACAAATTATAAATTGTATATTACTTTTAGATTCAGCAGGCAAAGGGTTATTCTTTTGCTGTTCAGATTGCCGGATATCAATTAGTTTTTCTTGCCAATAGTGTAACTGTGATATAAAATGATATGTGTATATTTAGCGCTTTCTGTCACCGGTAAAGTGAAATGATCTTGAAGGTGTAAAAGTGCAGCGATAGTAATAGGAATTTATTCTGTAGTAGTTGATAATACAGTAAGAATGCGAGGAAAGAGCCATGTCTGAAGAAAAGAACACGATCTCACTGGAACTTGGAACTATGCCGCAGGCACCGGATTTCGGCGAAGAAGCCGGGACTGCAGCTGCAGCCGCACCTACGTTAACTCTTGATCCCTCAGCTGTCGAAGTGGCAGAAGCGACTGCAGAGGAAGCTGTACCGCAGGCACCGTATCTTGAGGATGTTAATTTAAGTGAAGAAGAGAGAAAGGTCGTTGACGAGTTTTCAAAGAAGATCGACCTTAAGGATACAAACATTATTCTGCAGTATGGCGCGGCGGCACAGAAGAAGATTTCCGATTTTGCGGATTCGGCCCTTGACGGGGTAAAGACAAAGGATCTCGGTGAAGTCGGCGACATGATCTCCGGCCTCGTTACTGAGCTCAAAGGCTTCAGCATAGATACAGAAGAGAAAAAAGGACTCTTTGGATTAGTAAAAAAGAAGGTAAATGATTTCTCCAAGCTGAAAGCCAGATACGAATCAGCCGAATCAAATGTGGACAAGATCGTAGCAGCGCTCGAAGGACATCAGAATACTCTTTCCAAAGACATTATAATGCTTGATAAGATGTACGAGTCTAACCTTGGATACTTCAAGGAATTGACGATGTATATCATTGCAGGAAAACAGAAACTTGAGCTTGAGCAGAAGACGACGCTTGCCGAGCTTCAGAAAAAAGCTAAGGAATCGGGACTTGTTGAGGACGCCCAGGCAGCAAACGACTACGCGAACCTTTGCGACAGATTCGACAAGAAGCTCCACGATCTTGAGGTCACCCGCACGATCAGCATGCAGATGGCTCCGCAGATCCGCCTGGTACAGAATTCCGACACATTGATGGTCGAGAAGATCCAGTCTACGATCAACAACACTATACCGCTCTGGAAGAACCAGATGGTGCTGGCTCTCGGCGTAGCGCATTCCCAGGAAGCAATGCAGGCTCAGAGAGAGGTCAACGATCTTACAAATGATCTTATCAGAAAAAATGCCGAAACGCTTAAAATGGGATCGATCGAGATCGCTAAAGAAAGCGAGAGAGGCATCATCGATATGGAAACAGTCAGATACAGCAACGAACAGCTCATTGCATCTCTTGATGAGGTCATCCGCATTCAGGAAGAAGGCCGTATGAAGAGGCGTGAGGCTGAAAAAGAGCTTGGCGGTATTGAAGCTACGCTTAAGCAGAAGCTTCTTGATATCAGAAACCAGAACGGAGCTAAGATCTAATGGGTAAAAACGCATTGCTCGGCGCAGGATCCATTGCAGTGGTTCTCGGGGCGCTGGCCGTACTATCAAAATTCGCACCTGGCTTGTTCAAGGGATTGCTGGTGGCGGGAATCGTTATTGTTGCAGCGATCGTCGCTCTTATAATTGCGGTCATAGTGTTTGCACTTAAACATTCAAAAAGCGATGCGCAGGAAGTAAGAGATAAGAAAAATGCCGCCGGTAAGGCATCTGTCAGCAGCGAGCAGAGCGAGATCCTTGCAAAGGGACGTACGAACCTTATGGAGCTGAGAAAGCTCATTGTGAGGATAAAGGACCGCGAGATCCATAAAAAAGCAAATGATGTCTGTGCCGTTATTGAAAAGATCCTTCAGACTCTTCGTGAAAAGCCTGATAAGATCCAGAATACAAGGCAGTTTTTCAATTATTATCTTCCGACGTTGAACGAAGTGCTCACCAAGTACAGAAGGATCGAAGAAAGCGGAGTTGAGCATTCTGACATGACGCAGAAGGTAAGCAATTATCTTACCGACTGTAAAAACGCTATGGAGAAGCAGTACGAAGGCCTGTTCGCAAACGATATACTCGATATGACCGTAGATATGGAAGCGATGAAACAGGCTGTAAAACGTGACGGACTGGCTTCGGGAGAAAGCGTTGCAGTAGGAGAGGGAGACGATAAGATCAATCTTACATTGTAAATACTGATGAAAAGAACCGATATATTTGAAAAAGAACGATTCAAAATGTTCCTGCGGGAGGCTGTCAAAAGTCTTTTCAGAAGGGAACTGGAGGATGCAAATATCCATCAGATCTATCTGGCGGTCTGCGCTGTCGTAAAAGAAGCGATAGTAAGCGACTGGATGGATACGCAGAAATTAATAAAGGAAAACGATTCCAAAATAGTTTATTACATGTCAATGGAGTTCCTTACAGGCAGATATCTGGGGAACAACCTTATGAACATGGGGTCTTACGGCCAGGTAGCAGAGGCGCTTGAAGATCTTGGTATCGATATCAGTGAAATAGAAGAAGAGGAAAGAGATCCGGCCCTTGGAAACGGGGGCCTTGGTCGTCTTGCGGCTTGTTTTCTGGATTCCCTCGCTTCTCTCGGATACCCTGCCTATGGCTGCGGTATCCGTTATCACTACGGAATGTTCAGGCAGAGGATAAAGGACGGATATCAGATCGAGGTCCCGGATAACTGGCTGAGGGACGGAAGCTATCCGTTCGAACTCAAAAGGCCTGAGTATGCTAAAGAGATCCGTTTCGGCGGGCATGTGGATATAGGCTGGGATGAAGAGGAACACAAGAATACATTTACACACAAAGATTATTCTTCCGTTCGGGCTATTCCTTATGATCTGCCGGTCGTAGGCTATGGTAACGGCATAATCGACACCTTGAGGATATGGGATGCTGAAGCAATAAATGAGTTCATGCTCGACGACTTTGACAGAGGCAACTATCATAAGGCAGTCGAGCAGGAGAAT
>CADBMM010000306.1 GCA_902795795.1 uncultured Lachnospiraceae bacterium
ATACTTGTGTGTAAAAGACAAAAAATGCCTCCTTCCAGGCAACAAGCTTTTATTATTTTGCTTGTCTACCTAGAAGGGAGCATATCATATAATGCGACAGCTTCTTGGATTTTATTATTTTAAGATCAGAACCAGCCGCGTCTTGGCTGGGCCTTTTCAGGTTCCGGGTATTCCACTCCGAAGGTCTCGACCGTAACTGTCTTCATGACCTGCGGTGAATAAGGTTTGTCGTTGTAATCCCTGTCTGTATTGGCGATAGCGTCAACAACGTCCATACCTTCCGTTACCCTGCCGAATGCGGCGTACTGTCCGTCAAGATGCGGGGCTTTTTTGTGCATGATAAAGAACTGGCTGCCGGCAGAATCGGGCATCATGGATCTTGCCATCGAAAGTACGCCGGGATCATGCAGGAGATCGTTCTTAAAACCGTTGTCTGAGAACTCGCCTTTTATGCAGTATCCGGGGCCGCCGGTTCCGATCCCGTCCGGATCTCCGCCCTGGATCATAAATCCGGGAATGACGCGGTGGAAGATGACACCATTGTAAAAGCCTTTATTGATAAGCGAGATAAAGTTGTTAACGGTGTTAGGTGCGATCTCGGGATAGAGTTCGGCCTTTATGATACCGCCATCCTCCATCTCAATAGTTACTATAGGGTTTGCCATTTGTAATTACCTCTTTTATATTATTTTATTATTATCTTAAGCATCAGCGAGGATACCCGCAGCCATCTTATAAACAAAAGCTCTGTAGTCATCGTTTATAAGAGTATGCTGGGTCCTGTATATTACATCTGTTTCATATCCGTTTTCATGGAATGTGCAGAACCAGAACGAGTGGGTATCAACTTCTTCATTATAATTTTCCCAGCAAAGGAATTCTAAACCATTAATGTTTACCGGATACCATGTCAGACCGCTGTCTTCCTCCAGCCATTCGGCAACGCTCTCATAAGTATCATCAGCCAGGTAGTAATAGTACGCGTAGATGTCATTATCCCAGTAGTCATCGTCGTCAATGTCTATCTCTTCCACGTTATTGGATACCATATCATCTGCCATGTCCTCTTCAGTCAGTTCCCTGGGAGCGTATGATGACGGCACATAATACTTAAGACCGGATTCACCTAAGGACAGGAATTTTCCCGGATACTCGACCTGAACGGAATCTGCTACCTCATCCCAGTTAAGCTTCAGATAAGTTTCCCCTTCGGGGATATAGGTAAATTCCATTGTATAATCCTTCATGTCTATGGTAATGGATCTGCCTTCCCGTGTAAGGGCGTATTCCTGGCCGTTTAATGTCATAGCATTTTCATTCCAGGTGATATCCTGATGATCGCCGACATCCAGGGCGCCGGTGCCATCTTCGTAAAGCTTAAGTGAAGGTTCGCCAAAGCCCCTGAGTATATTGCAGGAGACCTGAGTCCGGTTTAAAAATACACTTCCGTCGGCCATGGTCTCTTTTGTAAGATAGTAAGTTCCGGCCATGCACGCCTTTACGAAATCTACGCCTTCAACGATGGTATATGACGAGAGGTCCATTCCTTTCAAAGCGAAGTAATAGGGCAT
This sequence comes from uncultured Lachnospiraceae bacterium, assembly GCA_902795795.1. Lineage (GTDB taxonomy): Bacteria > Bacillota > Clostridia > Lachnospirales > Lachnospiraceae > Alectryocaccobium. The sequence continues at coordinate 1,572 of CADBMM010000306.1, forward strand.
ATCGGTTCCGATCTTTATTATGCCGTCTTCCAGAGTACCGGTGAATTCATAATTATTCCCGACCATATGGATCTCGCCGTCAGTTACAGACCAGGTGTTTAAAGGCTCCTCTACTCCTGCGGTGCTGTCGATAACAGCTCCGGTGCCATCGCTGTTAAGTATGATGGAGCCCTCAGTGTCGCCTTCATTGGTTACTACGACTTTTTTGCCCTGAAAATTGATATTCTCATCTCCGATACCAAACAGGATATATTCTCCGGCATAGTCATCCTCTGAAGAGACTGCTGCGGATCCGGTAGAAGGGATCCAGGCGCCATTGGACATGCCGTCAGCGGAAGAGAGTGAAGCTTTTGCGGGAGTATCCAGAGTTTGGATGTCTGCGGAACAAACGCTGCCGCAGACAGTCAGTGGTGCAGCAAGAAAAAGGGCCGCGGCAAGTGCTGTGGCGTTTTTGATATACTTCATGATCTTTTCCTCCAATCTTTTTGAATTCAGTATTTCATCTTAATTATACAGGACTTCACGTAAATAGTAAAACTGTTTTGTATTCTTGCCCCGATCTGTATTCCATGATAATATGTCTCAGGCGGGGTTCGATCTCGGTCATGAGACATAAGCTCCGCGAAGATCGGTGGAAAAACATGTTAATTATTGAAACCAGAAGCCCGGAAGAAACACTTTACCTTGCGGAAAAAGTATCCGGTTTATTAAAATGCGGTGATGTGATCACGCTGGACGGAGATCTTGGAGCAGGCAAGACGGTCTTTTCAAAGGGCATTGCTAAGGGACTGGGTATCATGGATCCGGTGACCAGCCCGACATTCATTATTATGCAGGAATACGAAGGAGGCAGACTTCCTTTGTATCATTTTGATGTCTACAGAATAGAAGATCCCGAAGAGCTGTACGCAATAGGCGCTGATGAATATATAAACGGCACCGGAGTCTGCCTGATAGAATGGGCCGTGCAGGTAGAAGATATCATACCAGAAGACGCCATCAAGGTGACTATAGTCCGTGAGGCGGAAAAAGGCGATGATTTCAGGAAGATAACCATCGAAGGCCTTTCGGAGTCTGATGAGGAAAAGCTTACAGAAGAAGGCGTAACGATATGAAAATACTGGCAATAGATTCATCGGGAATGACCGCATCGGCGGCCATAGTTTCCGAAGAGGCCGTACTGGCCGAATATAATACCGATTTTAAGAAAACACATTCACAGACTTTGCTGCCGATGATAGACGACATGACAAAGATCCTGGATCTCGATCTGTCATCCTTGGATGCGATAGCCATAGCAAAGGGGCCGGGATCATTTACCGGCTTAAGAATAGGTTCTGCGACGGCAAAAGGCATAGGCCTCGCACTCGACAAGCCGATAGCAGAAATATCGACGCTTGAGGCTATGGCGTACGCTCTTTATCCGGCGCAGACTCTTATAGTCCCGATCATGGATGCAAGACGCAGTCAGGTTTATACCGGAATATACAGATTTGAAGGTGAAGAACTCAGGTGTGTCAGCGCCGATGAGGCAATGGCCATGGAGGAGCTTATAGCCCGGCTTAACGATCTTGGCGAAGAACTTATCTTTACGGGCGACGGTATTCCGGTCTTTACCGAAATGATAAAAGAAAAGCTTACCGTTCCGTATAAGTTTGCCAAAACATTTCAAAACCGTCAAAGGGCTGCGGCACTTGGAACGCTGGCGATAGAATATGTGAAGCAGGGCAGACTCGTTTCTGCGGACGACCATTCGCCCGTATATCTGCGTGTGTCGCAGGCAGAGCGTGAAAGGGCCGAAAAGCTGAAGGCCGAAAGGGAATAACATTGATAAGGGAAATGCAGATAGATGACCTGGACCAGGTCATGGTAATAGAAGAAGAAAGTTTTTCCGTTCCATGGACGATAAACGGGTTTTTTACTTTTCTTATAAGGGAAGATGCCCTTTTCCTTGTTTCAGAAGATGACGAAGGAATAAATGGCTACATTGGATTGATCTGTGCCCCTCCGGAGGGGGACATTACTAATGTGGCGGTAAAAGCATCGAAAAGGAAAAACGGGACAGGAAGGGCGCTTGTTTCGGAAATGATATCCAGAGCCCATGAAAAAGGCGTAGACGATATTTTTCTTGAAGTCAGGGTAAGCAATGATCCGGCGATCCGGCTTTATGAATCGTTCGGATTTGAAAATGTCGGGATAAGAAAAAACTATTATGAACGTCCGACTGAGGACGCATTGATAATGAAGCGCAGTTATGGAGAACAGTGAAAATAAGACAGCTTTAAATACATCTGAGGCCGACAAGATCAAGCCGATGGTATTGAAGGAGCGGACGGCCGCTAAGATCATGCGCCAGATACAGGAACAGATGATCGTAACGCTGCCCTTTCTTAACCGCGCCGTGCTGCGTATGCCTTATCTGCCGCTTAAAGAAGGAGATATTCCAAAGGAATCGTCAGGAAAGGGAGCAAAATACGGCCTTCCCGGTACCGACGGCAAAGGCGTCCGGGCGCTGCCGGATTGCGTGATCAATATGTACAGGCGCGACGCGACTGATCTTTCCAGAACATTTCTTCATATGATCCTTCACTGCATTTTCTGCCATCCCTTCAGATATGACATGCTCAATGTGGAACTTTGGGATCTTTCAGCAGATATCGCGGTAGAGAACGTCATACTGGAACTGGATAAAAAGGAGTTCCGGCAGAATTCCGATGTGAAAAAGAAAAGCTTTCTTTTTGCGCTTGGCGAAAAGGTGCAGCCGCTGACAGCGGAAAATATTTACGGCTTCTATTATAAGAATCCTGAGGAATACGAAAAGGATAAGGGACTCGCTGAACTTTTCAAGGCCGATACCCATGCATGCTGGCTGTCTTCGAATGAATTTCTCGGAAAAGAGATCATCGATAACGACGCCGAGGACGACTATGCCAATGGCGGCGTGGAGCAGATGTGGAAAAAGACTGCCGGATCGATCAAGCTGCAGGCAGAAGTCTTCCGCCGTGGGCAGGAATTTGTTCCAGGCGCTGCAGTCGAGAATATAAAAGAGTTATATAAGGAAAAATATGACTTTGAAGATTTTCTGAAAAGGTTCGTCAGCCCAAGGGAGGAAATAAAGGTCAACAACGACGAGTTCGACTATATTTATTACACCTACGGGATGAAACTGTATGGAAACATACCGCTCATAGAGCCCCTTGAGTATACTGATATGAACAAGATCCACGATTTTGTCATAGCAATAGACACGTCCGGATCATGCCAGGGCAGGATAGTAAGGAGCTTTCTTAATAAAACATATACGATACTGAAAAGCACGGGAACGTTTTTCAGTAACATGAATCTGCACATAATACAGTGCGATTCGCGTATTCAAAGCGACGACAGGATCACATCGCAGCTGGAGTTTGATAATTATATAGCAGATCTTAAGGTCAGAGGTTACGGAGGTACGGATTTCAGAGCCGTTTTTGACAGAATAGACAAGCTGATCGAGGATAAGGAATTTACCGATCTGAGGGGAATGATCTATTTTACGGACGGGCTGGGTACGTTTCCCGAAAAAGTCCCGGACTATCCGGCGGCGTTTATCATAATTGAGGATGATAAGGAAAAACCGAACATCCCGCCATGGGCAATAAAGCTTGTCACGACACTTGAGGAACTGGAGAAAAAATAAGGAGATTTCAGGTTGAATATTCAGGAAGCAAAAGAACAGATCAGAAGAGCTGTAAGCATATATCTTATGAAAGATGAAAAAGGAAATTACAGGATCCCTCTTATGAAACAGAGACCAGTTTTCCTTTACGGCGCTCCCGGTATCGGCAAGACGGCCATAATGGAGCAGATCGCCGAAGAACTGGATATCCCGCTCGTGGCATATTCCATGACGCACCATACCAGGCAGAGCGCACTTGGACTACCGTTTATCGTGCAGAGAGAATATCAGGGAAAGCAGTATGATATTTCGAGATACACGATGAGCGAGATCATTGCTTCCGTATATGAAAAAATGGAGGAGACCGGAAAAAAGGAAGGCATCCTTTTCCTTGATGAAATAAACTGTGTTTCGGAGACCCTGGGACCGTCAATGCTTCAGTTCCTGCAGTACAAGATATTCGGTAACCAGCAGGTGCCTGAAGGCTGGGTGGTAGTTACTGCAGGAAACCCGCCGGAATTCAACCGCTCGGTGCATGAATTCGACGTAGTTACGATGGACAGACTTAAGGTCATTGAAGTCGTGCCGGATTACAGGGCATGGAGATATTATGCTGTTCAAAAGGGCATGCATAAAGCCATAGTTACCTATCTGGATATAAAGACAGAAGATTTCTACGGGATCGAGTCCACCGTTAACGGGAAGTCATACGTCACTGCCAGGGGCTGGGAAGATCTTTCAGAGGCCCTGAAGCTTTATGAAGAAAAGGGATATCCGGTGGATGAGACCCTTATCGCCCAGTACCTCAGAAACAACAGGATAATAGGCGAATTTGCTGTCTATTATGAGCTGTTTTCAAAATACCGCACTGACTATCAGATCAGCGGAATACTTGAAGGCTGCTATGACGGCGATGTCGACAAAATAGCAAAGGCTGCGGATTTCGACGAAAGGATATCTGTTACAGGACTGCTTACCGAAGCCATAATGCCGCAGATAGCTTCCGTCGTAACAAAGGAAGACGAGCTGAAGAAAAGACTTGCCGAACTTAAAGCGGAAAAAGCAGCGCTTGAAAGCGAACCGGCAAAAGAGAAGAATCTGAACTTTGAACGGAAAAAAGAAGCATTCCAGAGCGAAGTTGCGCAGATGAAAGCGGATACGGCCGATGTAAAGAGGAGACTTTCGAATATATTTAAATTCATTGATCAAAATTACGGTGAAAACAATGAGATGCTCATATTCATCACAGAACTGACCGTGAACAAGAGCAGTGCGAAATTCATAGCTGAAAAAGGTTGTGAAGAATACTTTGTTTACAATAAAAAATTTTTACTTTATGAGCGCGGCAGAGAGCTGGAAAACAATATAAAAGCTCTTGAAGAGGCCGGGATCATTGAAGACAGTTACGAGATCTGAGCACGATCGCCTGAGAAGAAAAGGACTGCGTGATGCTGGACACATATGGAGTTTATGAATATACGGACTTTGGAATGACCTTAACCGCTGTCGATCCTGAAGATGAAAGAAGGTCATATGAGATAAAGCCCGGCACTGTGGCGATTGCGGAGAATGCCTTTGAGGGGCAGACCTGCCTTGAAGAACTGCTCATACCGGCATCGCTTAGCCATATCCCTGAGGGTGCGCTTTCAAACAGCGGCGGATGGTCTGATGACAGCACCGGAATAATCAGGATCACGTTAGATCCGGAGAATAAAAGCTTTGAGATCATAGGCGATTGCTTCTGCGAGAAGCTTAAGGACGGAGAATACAAGCTGCTTCGTGTTCTGGGCAGTAATAAAAAGATCGAAATATCCGGTAAGATAATTGCCGCCGGTAAAGACGCGTTTAAAGCCCATACCATAAATGAGGTCTTCCTTGAAAGACCTCAGCTGTCGATCTTTTTCCCGGCGGGACATGCGTTTCATTTAAGCGAACTGCTTGAGGGTTTCGGCAAAAACGGGAAGTTATACGATTTCGTCCAATATGACCGTTTCATTATGCAGAAGCATTACAATCCCGAGCGCATAAAAATGGCCTGTGAACGGATAAAGCATCCATATGAAATGGATACAGATGCGCTGGATGCACTTAAAACGCATGTTTCGTGCGATGTAAAAGAGCTTCGGGAGTCACTTATGGAAAACGGGGATACAGCTTCGCTTGAGGAGCTTGCGTCTGTCGGAGCGATCACGAAAGATAATATTGATCTGGTTATAGAAAAGGCAATACAGACAGAAAGCACAGAGCTGCTTTCATGGCTTATGAACTATAAAAATGAAAACTTCGGGAACGAGGAGTTTGATTTCACGATATGATAAAGAAAACGATCGAAAATTTTTCACTGGCGCAGATCTCTGCATCCGGCCAGTGCTTCAGAATGGACGAGGAAGCGGACGGCAGCTTCAGGATTATAGCAGGGGATAAGCTTCTTACTGCAAGGCAGGAAGGAAAAGAAGTGGAATTCGACTGCTCTGAAGATGCTTTTGAAGGCTTCTGGCGCAATTACTTTGACCTGGATGAGGATTACGGAAAATTCATCGCAGCCGTGGATAAAAATGATGCTTTCCTTGCCAACGCCGTTAAGAAGGGCAGCGGGATAAGGATCCTTAAGCAGGATCTGTGGGAGATGATAGTTTCCTTCCTTATTTCTCAGCAGAACAATATAACCAGGATAAAAAGGTGCATTAATAACATCTCAGAGAAGTACGGGGAGGAAATGACAGCGGAAAACGGGATGAAATATTATGCTTTTCCGATGCCGGAAGCCATGGCGGATCTGCCTGAAGATGCTCTTATGGAATGCAATCTGGGTTACCGCAGCAAATACGTGGTGCGCACTTCAAAGCTGGTCGCATCCGGTGATTTTAAGCTTGATGAGCTGCCGAAACTCGGCTATGAGGAGGCAAGGGAACGTCTGCTCGGGCTTTACGGAGTCGGGAAAAAAGTAGCAGAGTGCATCTGCCTGTTTTCTTTGCACCATATCGACGCATTCCCGATAGACACTCATATCAAACAGGTTCTGGACCGTGAATATGCAGGATCATTTCCGCTGGAAAGATACGCCGGGTTCGCGGGCGTAATGCAGCAGTATATATTTTTTAACGAACTGGAAAAATAAACTTTTTCGTTCAGATCAAGTCGGTTTTTTTATGAATGAGCAGGACTCGACCAGGCAGAATTATATAAAAATGACAGAGACGCCGGTAAGCCGCCTCATAGCCTCCCTGGCCCTGCCGGCCACTGTAAGCGTTCTTATTTCAAACTTTTACAGCATGGCGGACACTTATTTTGTCAGCGGACTGGGCGTCAATGAAAGCGGCGCTACCGGCATAGTCTACGCCCTTATGGGGATCATACAGTCGGTCGGTTTCCTTTTCGGGACAGGGGCAGGCAGCATTATAGCTATTCTGCTCGGAAAAGGAGATAATGAAAGCGCGAAACGCTATTGCACCACTACAGTATATTTCGGCGTAGGCGTTGGGATAATACTTGCCGTTCTTGGGGCAATCTTTATCCGCCCTCTTATGTATCTTCTTGGCAGCACGGACCTTATACTTGAGCATGCGGTATCATACGGCAGATATATCCTTATAGCGCTGCCTGTAATGATAGGCGCGTTCATTCTTAATAACACGTACCGCTATGAAGGAAGAGCCTTTACTGGCATGATCGGACTGGCCACCGGCGGACTTCTGAATATCCTCGGAGATTTCCTGCTGATCAGAGTGTTCGGCTGGGGGATAGAAGGAGCCGGACTTGCGACCTGCGTATCACAATATATTTCGTTTATTATCCTGGTCGGATCCATGGCCATGGGCAAAAGTAATTTATCGCTTCATCCCAGATACTACACAAAAGATCTCAGACTTATAAAAAGAGTCGTCCTGACCGGCCTGCCGAGCCTTATAAGGCAGGGCCTTTTCAGCGTATCCTCACTTGCTCTTAATCACTGCGCCGCAATGGTCGGAGAGGAATTTGCCATAGCCGCAATGAGCATTGTCGGCAGAATAATAAATCTTATTTACAGCTTTGCGCTCGGAATCGGGCACGGCTTTCAGCCGGTGGCAGGTTTCAATTTCGGAGCAAAGCGCTATGACAGGGTAAAAGGAGCAATGGCTTTTATGATGATCTTTGCCATTGCCTGGCTTACTGCGTTTGCGGTGGCTGGATATATATTCGCGGATGATGTGATCATCCTTTTCAGAGACGATCCGCAGATACTTGATATTGCAGTTATCGCGCTTCGCGCGCAATGCGTTGTCCTGCCGATGCTGCCGTTACAGATCTGTGCAAATATGGCTCATCAGGCGACTGGGGATGTCATAAGAACAGCGGTCCTGGCATCCTTCAGAAGCGGCCTTTTCTTCATACCATTCGTTATTATCGGATCCCATGCATTCGGACTTGCCGGGCTG
>CADBMM010000307.1 GCA_902795795.1 uncultured Lachnospiraceae bacterium
ATATCCGAGCGGCACTCTGGGAACCACCGGAACTATCTTAAAGAGCATTAAGGACGGACTGATCGATGTAGGTATCGATGCTCCGACCTTCTATCCGGGAGCATATCCGTATTTTGAATTCTTTGGAACACCGAACGCGAATCCCGGAAAGACTTTTGAAGAGAAACAGAAGTTTATCGATGAATATAATGAAAAATATATTGCACCGGAACTTGCACCAGATGCACATGTTCTTGCTGACTATGTAACATTAAACACTTATGTAATCGGCAATAAAGAGATCAAAGGCCCGGAAGATTTTGAACAGCAGAACGTTATGACTTCCGCAAACTATTTCGGAATGTATACTGCTTTGGGTGCTACCACTACAGGTGTAAACTACTCTGAAGCGTATGAAGACCTGAAGCTCGGCGTTATCGATATGTGCCAGGCGGGTTATTATCTGATCAAAGGCTTCCGATTCAATGAGGTTACTAAGTATGCTTATCATGTTCCAAATGTAGTTTCAAATTCGGTGCTTTTCATCAGTAATGAATGCTACAATTCACTTCCCGATGATCTGAAAGAGATTGTTGACGAAGCCGGACGTATGGTAGAGACCGAATTCAACACCAACTACATCAAGGCCTGTGAAGAATTTGTAGAGGGTTCTATCGCAGAAGAAACACCGGAATTCCAGTACCTGGAGCTTCCGGAATCCGTTCAGGAGATCCTGTTCTCTGTCGGCGACGAAATGCTTGAAGCCAAAGCAAAAGAACTTACAGATGCCGGACTTGACGGAGAAGGTGCACTTGAAATGGTAAGATCGTTCTACGAGTAATCTGAACAATCGATTTTAAGAATCAGGCTGTATTCCGAAAAGGGTGATTAATTATGAAAAAACTGGACAGCTTTTTTGATAAACTCACAATGATCATGCTGTACATCTCTATGGCAGTGCTTTTTATCGTGATCGTGCTTGTAGTTATCAATATTGTCGGAAGATCGTTTTTCCATTTTGCAATCGGCGGGATCAATGAGATCGTCCAGTACGGGATTCTTGTGGTGATGAGTCTTGGAATTGCTAGAACTGGCTACAGCGGAGGACACGTTGTAATCAAGATTATTTTGGATAAAATGCCGGACAAACCCCGCAGAGTTATTGCGTTTATTGATTTTGCTATTGCGGCAGTGATTTTCTTCATCACCGTTTATGTATGCTGTACGTTGATTCCGGACGCTATGAATTCCGGGCTCGTGACAGCGGTGTACAAAGTGCCGTACTATTTGATCTACGGTGTATTAGCTGCCGGACTGACTGTTTCAGGCCTTGTATTTATCGTCGATGCGATCAATGCTTTAGTTTTCGGATATTACGATCCTAAACAAAGATTTCGCAAGGAGGAAACTGCAGCAGAATGATTCTGTATCTTCATGCCTTGTCTGCAGACAGGGCATGAAGAACCCAAAAGGATCATAGAGTGTCGAGGAGCAGTTTCAGGAAATGTTTTAAATATCGGAGGTTATGTTATGGCTCCAGCAACGATCGGTATAATTTTCTTACTGATTTTCTTGGTTATGATCTTTATAGGCGTTCCTGTTTGCGCCAGTATGATGATTGCCGGATGCGTTGGATGTATGTTTCTTTTGCCAAGACCCAGCGCAGCAATGTCAATTTTGAGCGATTCTTTTGTCAGAACATTTACCGGTTACACAATGAGCGTGGCACCGATGTTTATGCTGATGGGAGAAATTGCTTCAGAATCCGGAATAGGAAGCAATCTGTTTTCGTCTTGCAAAACGATCTTCGGACGTGTTCGCGGTGGCTTGGCAAGCGCTGTGCAGGTAGCATGTGCCGTATTCGGAGCTATTTGTGGGTCTGCACCAGCCACGGAAGCGCTCATGGCTCGTATTGCCTATCCGGAGATGAAAAAGCATGGCTATTCTGATGAAATTTCTACAGGATGTATCGGAGCGGCAGCCTCTCTTGCTACTTTGATTCCGCCAAGCCTGGTATTGATTACTTTTGGTGTGGCAGCGGAAGAATCCATCGGCCAACTCTTTATGGGCGGTATCATGGTCGGTATTATTCTGACGGTTCTGTTTATTATTACTATCCAGATCTGGTGCGCGATCAATCCGAAGCACGCTCCGGGCGGAGAGAAGACGACCATCAAAGAAAAGCTTATCGCCATCCGCAAGGGTTCGATCATTGAGATCGTCGTTGTATTCGGCCTTTCCATGATCGGTATGTTTGCCGGCTGGTTTACCCCTACAGAAGCTGGAGCGATCGGTGTTGTCCTGATGCTTCTGGTCGTGATCTTTACAAAGCGATTCAGCTTCAAAATGCTTAAATCTGCGATGGAACATACCATTGTAATGAGTGGTATGCTGTATTGCCTGATGGCAGCGGCACAGGTTTTCGGAAAACTGTTTACTCTTGCCCGTATCGCGGATATTCTAAAAGGTTTTGTATTATCCTTAAGCGTTCCAGGCCCGATTCTGGTTCTTGTGCTGGGTGTGATCTTCCTGATTCTCGGCTGCTTTATCGATACGTTGCCAGTTATGCTGGTAACTATGCCGATTTTCCTTCCGATCCTTCGGACGTATGGTTATACCGGTATCTGGTATGGCGTATTCAATGTACTGGTAGCCGGACTTGGTGCTATTACACCGCCTGTCGGAATGGGATGTTATATCATTAGTGGTATTACCGGGGCACCTCTTCAGAAGGTATTCAAAGGTTCGATTCCGTTCGTAATTCCTTTTATGGCAATGATATTGATCATGGCAATAGTCCCGCAGACAGCGACATGGCTTCCTGATCTGCTTTATAACAGATAATCATTTATAAAAAACTACTCCATGTGAAAAAGTCTGTCACATTGTAAATGGGAATACATTTTAAGGAAGTATGCTATGCTCACACCTAAACAGAACTTTTTAGAGACCTTAAAAAAAGACGGACATCCGGACCGTCTGGTAAAACAGTATGAGTACGGATTTTATCTTCCGGGAGATCCTATCAATACTTCGATCCGACCGCCGTTTTATCAGGGAATGCCTGAGCAGCAGGATGCTTTCGGTACGACCTTCATCTGGCCGGCAGGATATATTTCATCAATGCCGCATGTCACTGAAGCTAATAAGGTGATTCCGGACATTACGGAATGGAAAGACAGACTGCATCTGCCGCCGATCGCTCAGCTGGAAGGGAATGTGGAAGCATGGAAAGGATATCTGGAACGCTGTGCTGCGGTAGACCGTGAAAAGCAGCTGGTCATGGGCTTTATGCCGACTGGTATTTTCGAGCGTCTGCATTTTCTTATGGGTTTTGAAGATCTGTTCATCAATTTTTATGAGGAACCCGAGGATCTGGAAGATCTGATCGCGGC
>CADBMM010000308.1 GCA_902795795.1 uncultured Lachnospiraceae bacterium
ATCTTTGCAGCCTCCCGGACAAAAGCAAGAGACTTCTGAAAATTCTCATCCATGGATGCGCTCATCTTCATCTGTGCGAGGGCAAGTTTCATAATCAGTCCTTTCTCTCGGGTCAATGCTTCTCCTTATGCTCATATTATATCCGCCAAACAGCAATCATACAATTCGCCTTTGAATAGAAAAACCGCCCATCGTTGAAGTGATATGCCACCTCAAAAGATGAGCGGATTGATTCTAAAGATAACAATTTCAAGATGACAGTAGTAAAGGCAAATAAAGATTTGTGAAATACTTACGTAGAGGGAGAAACCGATATCTATTTTACCAGTCATCCCACTCCGAAAAATCCTTTTCATCTATCCAATTTACCACCTTGTCAGGATCATCCACCATCTTTTTCAGGATCCTGAGCAGTCTTTCGGCCAAGGGCAGGGCGGATTCCTCTTTATTTTTCCAAAATCTGAACTCGTACCGTTCCTGGTCGGCTTTTCCCGCCCAGTCCCTGTATCCGGCATAGTAGCGTACCAAGGAGCCCCAACAATAGCCGTTCATATATATCCTGTCGTCATATTCCCAAATCCTTTTATTTAATTCAAACGCCTTTCCAAGATATGGAAATATAACAAGGCTCACATATCTGGGATGATCCTCTATGACAAAACATTCCTTAGAACCTTCCAGAAACCTGTCTTCCGCATCAAGGTATCGTGCCAGTTTAAGCTGTATTTCCGGTGCCGCTACAAGCTTCCCGTTCTCCAAAACAGGCCAATCTTTATAATCCCGCTCATCACTCAATATCTTATCGGTATCTGCCAGAATTTGCTTATACTCCGGCAGAAGTCTGCGCATCTCTTCAAGGTCCATATAACGAAACCCACCTGGAGCATTTACATCATTCACCGGGTATGTGCTCCCTTCGTATTCAAAGGTATCATCGTCTAATTCCGCCCTTAATGCTGCCTGTTCTTCATCAAAACGCTTCACAGCCTCAGCACCACCAGTCTTATAAAGCTCATCCCGTATCCATTCTGCTTCATAGTCTTCATATAACCAACGATCATCATACATGTCATTCATAGGCACCTCCCCGATGCTCTTTTACCTTATTCTTATCTCCGACAACTGCTTCAGGCATTCCCTTCAGATCTTCGGAAGCTGTGAAATAATAAACGCCAGTTAATCTGGTGGCCTTCAACTCTTAATCAATCCTGATGCGTTTTCGAAATAGGAACTGTACTTTTTAAAAAAGCTATAGTATATTCTCGTATTTTCAAGATCCCACCAATTCCGTATTGTCACCGGAGAAGAATCAAGGTCATAAATTCTGGCACCTTCCAACGCAAGGATAAATGGAGAATGTGTGGCAATTATCAGCTGGCATCCATAGAAACGTGTCTTCTGCTCCAACAATTCTACCAGTTGCTGCTGCATGACTGGTGACATGCTGTTCTCCGGCTCATCAAGACAGTAAAGTGTGTCATTCTTCAACTTACGATTGAAATAGTTTAATGCTGTTTCTCCATTACTATTCAGCTTCGCCTCTTTACCTACAGTCCGTCTGATAAACTCCCGTCTGGAAACATGTTTCCTTTTTGCCTGCATCTGCAACCGAAAAGCCTCATACTCTTCCAACGGGTCAAACATGATTGGTTGTTTACGAAGACTGAGCCAGCTGTCTCTGGCATCTTCTATATTCTCAGCCAAATCCGCGTTATTTGTTCTGATGGTAAGCATATAATCAAAGATGTCATCACTGGTGATGATCCTGCTCCCATTTGGAATCCGCTGTTTAAAACCCTCGTCGTCATATCCCATAGAATAATCACAGTGATCCGCATAAGCGTCAAAGACTTCGCTGGAATTAAAAGGAGCGATTCTGTTTAACTCCAGCTTTTGAGCAATCACATTCAGCAGTGTGCTTTTTCCAGAGCCATTACCACCATATAGAATAGTGACGGTTTTAAAGTTCAGTTCCCGAAGATCCCTGTCCTTAAACAATCCGCATGGATATTCATTGTCGATATATCCATAGGGGCCTCCATTGTGTTCTTTTCTTTCTTTTATTATGTCATATTCGTTCTGTGCGGACGGCAAAACAAATCTGTCGATATAAACACTCATACTTTCACCATCTACCTATCCAACCCTTCTCCAAAGGCAAAAGATTTTCCTAAATAATTCCAGTTTATCGTCAAAAGTCATATGAGGCCTCTTCAATATGCTGTTCTACAATATTGCCAACGGCACAATGTTTCCAAGGCGTTTTATCCGACATATGCTAATCCTCTACTTGTTTTCAGCTCTTCCCGAGCGCTGCTTAAAATCCGCTTCTGCTTTTTCTTTCCACGCCCTGTCGATCTTCATCCCGGAACGGACTGCACTGGCAGCCTCCAGAACCAATGCGGAACTGTACTGTACACCAGCGGGATCAGGGATATAATTGACCGCATGGTCCTCATCGATTCCAAAGTGCTTTGCTGTCTGGACCGCATCAATATTAGCGCCAAGAAAAATGAACTCCCAGTCCGCCTTTTCCTTCTGCCGGCTGATCATCATCTTAACTTCATCACTGGAATACTTATGGCTGGCGTTCTCATAACCATCGGTCGTGATCACAAAAAGCGTATGCTCCGGCAGGTCTTCCTCACGGATATATTTGTGTATGCTCCGAATATGCTCAATCGTGCCGCCAATAGCGTCGATAAGTGCCGTACAGCCGCCGACAAAATATTCCTTTTCCGTCATTTTCGGCACCTTCTGAATATCGATGCGGTCATGTATCATCGTGCTGTTATTGCTGAAAAGCATTGTGGTTACAAATGCGTCTCCCTCTTCCTTCTTCTGCTTTTCGATCATGGCATTGAATCCGCCAATCGTATCCGACTCCAGTCCTGCCATCGATCCGCTCATATCCAGTATGAACACAAGTTCCGTCAACCCTTTTCTCATCTCAGATCCTCCTAAAAATGTGACCATAGGTCTTTCTCTACGGTCACATGATACAATTTGCGGGCTTTGAATTGGTCGGATTAAATGCGACATTTCATCTTACATACTAAAGATATCATGTTGAATCACTTTCATCATTCAACCTTTGGTTTAAAAAAAACCGCAGGCGTTCTGCCTACGGTCACATAATAGTATAGCTGATCTTTCATTTGGTCGTATTAAATGCGACATTTGTAATTCAGTTTCCAAGAAGCTGCTGGTCGAACTCCAAAAGTGTGCTGTTGATCTCCCAGATATCGTAGATCCCGTTTTTGATGAAATACTCGACGATCACGTCCAACTTATAAGAACGGGAAAAAGCATACCCGGCTTTTCGGAGCAATTCCTCTGTTTCCTCCATGGAAAGCTCCAGCGCCACAGCAAATGCCAGGACGACAGTTTTTTTGGGCTTATAGTATTTATCGGACCGGAGCTTTGAGAAATATCGCCTGTCAATATTGGCTTTGCGGTAGCAGTCCGCATCTTTCAGTCCCTCCTCGTCGATCTTGCGGAGCAGCATCTCCGAGAAGCTTTCGTCTGCCTCATCGATCGCCCGGGTGATCTCCGCCATGCGTGAAGGCATAGGGCTTTCTGACCATCCACCATAATCACGCATGTTGTACTGTTTGCCAGAACTGGCCGGCTTCGGTGCCTGCGCGGGTTCCTCGTCCGGCCAATCTATCTCGATCTGATACCTGATCTGCCCTTCTGAAGGCTGCAGCTCTCTGGAATAGGTGGGCTGCTTTTCCGGAGCCTGATGAGCAGCTGCCTCTTCACGAGGCGGCAGCTGAAGCTCAGTGGAGTAACAGGACCCCGGCTCATAGTGCTCATCCAGATATTTCTGTACAGCTTCAATGTGATGACTTTTATGAATCATGGGAGCAGAAGCTATCTGATCCGCATAAGATACTTTTTCTGAACTGCCTTCTTTCTTCCCAATGACACTTTCGAGAAAATCTTTAATCCATCCCATGTGTTTGCCTCTGCCTGCGCCGCCTCTTTTATTACAAAAAACAGCGGCTTTTTACTGCCGCTCTGTGTTGCTATTATTTATCCCTGTAATGAGAAC
>CADBMM010000309.1 GCA_902795795.1 uncultured Lachnospiraceae bacterium
ATCCGGAAGAGCTCCGAGAGCGCCGCCTGAGTAGATGTTCATCTTAATGCGTCCTTCTGACTTCTCATCAAGATAAGCTGCCCAGTCAACAAGAGCTTTGTAAGCTGATGCTGTTTCCGGGTTCGGGAAATCGATGTCGAACTCGTAAACCGTATCGTCAGCAGCCTTTACGGGTGCTGCGGGGATGCCGATACCGAGAACGAGCAGTGCCGCTGCGAGTACAGCAACGATCTTTTTACCTGTTTTCATTTGTTTCCTCCTTAAAAGTGATTTGTAGGTTCATTTTATTTTTAACGGCAGGACCGCGTCCCGTCAGTTAAATCCGTCAGCCTACTCCGTAGATCATGTTCGGCAGCCACAGCGAAATGGCCGGAACAAGGATCGCAATGATCGTGACTATGACCAGAGCGATGCAATACGGAACTATGTTTCTCATGACGCCGGATATGGTTACCTTCTTATCTATAGCCGATGCTATGAAAAGGTTTATGCCGATAGGCGGGGTTACCGTCCCAAGTACCATTACAAGCACTATGACGACGCCGAACCAGATGAGGTCGTATCCGAGTGAAGTTACGATTGGAGCAAAGATCGGAATCGTCAGGAGCACGACCGAAAGCGTATCCATGAACATTCCGATAAGGATGTACATCACGAGCATCAGGAACATGATGAGGATCCTGTTGAGCCCTGATTCCTTAATGGCATTTGCAAGGTTCATCGGAAGCTTCGTTGCGGTAAGGAAGTATCCGAACACCGCGGCGCCGATCATTATCTGGAATACCATGATCGAAGAACGCAATGCGGACAGGCATCTTTCCCAGAAGATCTTCCATGTAAGCCTGCGTCTGATGATCGTGTATACTATCGCTATTGCGGCACCGATCGCAGCTGCTTCTGTATGTGAGAAGATACCGGTGAATATACCGCCGAGAACGACTACGAAAAGTACGACGATCGGGATTATGCCTACTGCTCCCTGCAGTTTTTCCTTGGCGGTCGTCTTCGCTCCTCTGGGGGCGATGTCCGGTTTTACGCGGCAGACTACTGTGCTTGCGATCATATATGCGACCATAAGGATAATACCGGGAACGATACCGGCCGCGAACAGACGTCCTACTGAAAGGTTGCCGGCAGTCAGGGCATAAACAATGAAGCCCGTGCTTGGCGGTATAAGCCAGCTTAAGGTGCCTCCTGCAGCACATGTCGCAGCGGAGAAGTCATCATCATAACCGTATTTTCTTGTTTCGGGAAGGCTGAGGCGTCCCATTGTTGCAACTGCCGCGGATGAAGATCCGCAGATGGCTCCGAAGATACCGTTTGCAACGATAGTAGCGATGTTAAGTCCGCCCCTCATATGTCCGAACCATTTCGAGCAGGCACTGTAAAGTCCCTGGCTCATTCCGGACTGAAGTGTGAACTCGCCCATAAGAACGTAAAGCGGGATGACAAGATAACTGTAGTTCGAAGCCGTGGTAAACGGCACAGTGCCGAGACGGCTGATCGCAGAGTCCGGTTTTCCCGTCACTATTGCGATTCCCACTACACCGACGAGCATCATAACAACGCCTACGTTCATACCGAGCAGCAGGAGAACGACCATTACAATTATCCCCAATAATGCAACGACTGTCAGATTCAAAACAACCACCTTTTCCTTTAGTTATTTGTAACTGTATATTCGGAGACACGTGTTCTTCCGTTACTGAAATCCCCACTTCTCCCATTTATCTTGTTGGATTCTACCAAAAAAACACCTTTAAGTCAATGTGCGTATGCGGCAATTTTGCGCAGGCGCATTATGCGTTTTTACAAATACGATACATAAAATTCCTTCCGACTGGTAAGCTGATGTGTTGATTATATGCTCAGTATTTGATGCTTTTATAAGGGGCTGACGCGCTGTTCAGACGCGCCATCCCCTTGCTGTCGATAATTATTGTGCCGGATTCATCAATTATGCGTTAACTCCCGATCTGTCCACGCACCACTCGAGCATCTCAAGATAGTACTGCGGATGAAGTTTGCTGGAGCCATGTCCCATGCCTTCGCAGATACGCATAACGTTGTTCTCGATTCCGAGAGCCTGAAGCGCCCCGTACATCTCTACTGACTGGGCTATCGGGCAAAGCAGGTCGGCTGTACCGTGATACAGGAAGAAGCAGGGATCATCTGCATCAAGCTGAAGGATCGGGCTGCCATCGATAAAGCGCTGTACCATCATGGCAAGAAGCTCGTCCTCTATCTCATTTCCGGCCTGAAGCTCTTCATATGCCGCGCGGATCTCCGGAACAGTGATGCCGACTGCGTATGTGCCCATAACATTCGGGTCATTGCTTACCGCACGGTCGTGCTGATGAGCTGAATCAAGCGGATTGCGGATGCGCCAGTCATCGGAAATGCCGCAGGTCATCATGTTAAAGCAGCCATACTGGCAGGCGCAATAGTTGATCTCTGTGAGCATTCCAAGCTGGTCGCCTTCAAATGTTACATATCCGGGATCCTGAAGCTCAGCATTGTTTCCTGATGTTGCAAGCTCTGCGCACCAGTAGCCACCGGCTGAATTTCCTGAAATGCCCATGTTGTCTCCATCGATGCCAAGCTCATCGGCATTGATCTTAAGGTAACGGATCTGAGCCTGCAGGTCATAGAGAGAATATGGGAAGCATGCTTCATTCTCATAACGATATGTCAGAGATGCGACCGCAATACCATGTTCAACGAGATACTCTACCATTGTAGGCTCTACCGAAGCATTGGTTCCTCTGATCCAGGAACCTCCGAATGTGTACAGGAATACCGGAACCTTGTCGCCCGGCTGGGTCCCTTCCGGAAGCCAGAGCCTTATGTTCAGGTCTTTCGTTCCTGTCGCCTCTGTGATGATATTTCCTTCATCATCAGTATCTATCCATCCGCCTTCATATGTAAATGCATCCGGAAGCAGCTCGGATGTATCTCCTGAATAAGTGTCTACCGTAGCAACAGTGATTTCCGTAGACTTGTCCATGATCCAGTTTACAGGACCGTTGGCAAGATAATCCGCAACGCCTTCGACATCCTCGAGAGCCGCTAACAGCTGGCAGAACTCCGTGCGTGTTATCGTGCCTTCCGTTGAATCAAGAGCCGATGCCGCATCGGCTCCAAGCGCTGCATCAAGCAGGGCGCAAAGGTCTTCGCGGGTAATGGGATCCCACAGTCCGAGATACCCTTCTTCGTCAGCCGAAACGACACCGGCTCCTACAGCTTTCAGTACATCGGTATAGTTATTTATGCTTGTATTATAAGATCCGTCTGGCTTTACCATAAGATCCGTGAACTGGTTCTCAGCCATGATATCCCAGTCCCAGTCAACGATATCATCCAGAATTCCGATGACCTCGGATTTGGTGACTTCGGCATCCGCAAGCTCGCAGGTTTCGGGGTTATCTGTAAAGATACCCAGCTCAACCGCTTTTGCATACCCTTCGTCAACAGATGCTTCGCCTTCCGCAAAAGTCGGAACGACAAATGAAGAACATGAAAGGATGCCTGCTGCGGCAATTGAAATTATTCTTGATAATCTTTTCATTTTCATTTTTCCCTCCAGAATCTTTAAACTATATAACATGCAGCTAACGGTATATCTACCATATAGTTATAAAATATAATAACTTCTCAGTCATATCAACGCAGATAACCGGCATTATTATTCGATTTGTGCGGTCGAAACAAATATATTTCTGCATTTGTTTCGACCGCACAAAACATGGTATAATAACGAGGGAAATGGACGTCAGGCTTGCCTGAACGGGCATTTGATGACTATCCCCGTCGAGCCGCCAGGCGAGATGGTATAATGATCATGAACACAGACATCGGCATACACGGACTTATATTTGACTGCTATCCTACATTGAGCCGTCAGATGAGATACCCGATGTGAATAATCTTTGATGAACGGAGATGAACGCTATGCTTCTGTCTATTGCAACTATAATCTACATGTTGGATAACATTCATTTTGAATATAACATTAAGGCTCCGGAAAAGGTCATGCTCTCGGGTATACGCCTTCTGCCGGAACTTAAAGACCGGCCGGAGCCGGATATCCTTTATGCATGTTCTCTTTCAGAAGGGCCTGCGTATTCTCGGCTTTATCCCGGCACACACCTTATATGCGTTCAGGACAAGGCTGCAGATCAGGCGGATGCGGTTTGCGATGAGGCACATCATGAGGCTTCTGCTTTTTCACCCGACCGGACGTATGAGCAGCTTCCGCAAAGCACCATACTTGTCCTTGAAGATATTACTGTCACCGGCATCCTTGGCGTTGTCCAGAATATTTTCGAAAAAATAAACAGCTGGTACATCAATATGCAGGATGCATATATAAAAAGGGAGCCTATTCAACGGATATTTGACTTAAGCGAAAATATTATAGGCAATACAATAAACCTTACCGACGGCGCTTTCAGGCTTGTGTGCACTACCAGAAGCCTGCCCAAATCCGACCCGGTATCACTGAATCTTGTAAAATACGGACGGCATCCGAAATCCACGTGCCAGCTTTTCGAAAAACTGGAGCGCTATAAGACCTGGGACAACTCCCCGTTGTTTATAAACAGCGATCCTGCTTTGAATAACAATACGAACGTCGGCCATATCTTCCGGTTCAACAACATCTATTTCTGGCATATCGCGATGTGCTGTGACTATCATCCGGTCAACCCGGGGCTGCTGTTCCTGTTTCAGCTCATGGTAGATATAGTCGGTTCCTATGCGGAACGTGAATGGGAAGACGAGCGGATCCGCATGCATGATATCGATCTGTTCATGATCACATTGATCACCGGAAAAACCGGCAATCCCGATAATACCATAAGGCGGATGAAATCTCTCGGACTGTCATTTCCGGATTACTTCAGGCTGTTGAAAATCGAAGCGACTGCCAGTACTTCTCTTTCTGTCCCCGAACTGAGAGATAAAGTAAATGAGCTTATGACCCCTGCCACTGCTTTTATATACGGCAATTCCGTAATAGTACTAACGGCAAACACCTCCGAATCCGCTTCCCGCGGAGGCAAGCTTGATCAGTTTATAGCGAGATGCAACGCCAAATGCGGAGTCAGCGACATATGTTCCCGCCCGGAAGATGTTCCGGCCGCTTACTCACAAGCATCTGCGGCGCTTGACTTTGCAGATGCGGCAAATGCCGCGCACAACCAAAGCGGCGAACTCCCCGCTGCAGGCATAGTCACCTGGCATGATACCATGCTTTACCCCATGATCGACAGATCGCTCGCCGGAAAGCAAGCCTGGCTTTCCGGAAAATTTGCAGACGCGCTCCGGAAGATCATACGGTTCGATAAAGAGCACAATTCCGATAATCTGAAGATTCTCAGCATATATTTAAGATGCGGTCAGAACGCCGCGGCTGCCGGCGAATCGCTTTTCATGCACCGCAATAATGTGCGTTACAGAATCAAACAAATAGAAGAAATCATTAATATGGATCTTTCCGATTACGAAACACGGGTCGGGTTCGATATATCTTACCTTTATCTTAATATTTACGGCCGTAAGGAGCTTATGAGCGCATCCATGCAGGAAACGGATAACTGATCGCGCGGATACGGGGACACTGCGTCTTCGTCTCAAAGCCCCAAAACTGTCCGCTGTCTCACCGTTTCGTTCAAGCAGCTTCCCGCACGATATTCAGGCGGGAAGCTGTTATACTTAACAATAACTATCAGATACCGGCTCTTTCCAGCATCCATTCCATCATTTCATTATAATACTGTGGATGCTCATAGAAGCCATGTCCCATTCCTTCACATACACGGAAAACATTATTTTCCACGCCTGCCGCGCAAAGTGCGCC
>CADBMM010000310.1 GCA_902795795.1 uncultured Lachnospiraceae bacterium
CTTCCTTCCCGCAGCGGAGTTTATCTCATGCACGACGCAAGTGATGAGATAATCTACGTCGGGAAGGCCGTGAGCCTCAAAAACAGGGTCAGGCAGTATTTTCAGAGCAGCAGAAATAAGGGACCAAAGATCGAAAAGATGGTCCCTCTTATAGCCCGCTTTGAATACATAGTCACCGACTCTGAGCTTGAGGCTCTTATTCTTGAATGCAATTTAATAAAAGAGTATCGTCCGAAATACAATACGCTGCTGAAGGATGATAAAACATATCCGTATATCTGCATCACCCTCGAAGAAGATTTTCCAAGGATACTTTTTGCCCGCAGCATTAAAAAGGGCAAGGCCAAATATTTCGGACCGTATACATCGGCTGCGGCTGTTAAGGAAGCAATAGAGCTTATCAGAAAGCTCTATAAGATAAGGAACTGTAATCAGAAACTCCCTGAAAATACCGGAAAGCAGCGGCCTTGTCTTTATTATCACATTCATCAGTGCGATGCACCTTGCCAGGGCTATATAACTTCAGAGGATTATAAAAAGAAGATCGATAAGGCAATATCTTTTATCGGCGGCGATTACGGACCGATCCTAAAGGAACTGACCGATAAGATGCAGCAAGCTTCCGAGGATATGAGGTTCGAGGAAGCGGCTTCTTACCGTGACCTCATAGACAGCGTGAAGAGGGTTTCACAGTCGCAGAAGGCCTCCATGTCGCCGGGAGACGACTGGGATATCATTGCCCTTGCAAGAAAAAAAGAAGACGCTATTGCCCAGGTGTTTTATTTAAGGGACGGAAAACTTATCGGCAGGGAGCATTATTATCTTAAGATAGAAGAGACCCAGGAAGATGCGGAGATCCTGAGGGAGTTTATAATACAGTTCTATTCAGGAAGCTCTTTCATTCCTAAAAAGCTTATGCTCCCCGAGGAGACAGAGGATTCACAGCTCATAGAAAAATGGCTGTCTGAGAAGAAAGGCTCCAAGGTCAGTGTGGTAACGCCGCAGAAGGGCAAGAAGGAAAAACTGGTAGAACTGGCGGCGCAGAACGCAAGGATAGTTCTGGAACAGGATACCGAGCGGATAAAGAAAGAAGAACAGGCGACAGTCGGAGCGGTCAGAAATCTTGGGCATCTTATCGGAATAGAAGCTCCGGAACGTATAGAGGCTTACGATATTTCAAATATAAGCGGGTTCCAGTCGGTAGGGTCGATGGTCGTATTTGAAAACGGCAGAAAAAAGACCGGGGATTACCGCAAGTTCAAGATAGAAACAGTAGAAGGGCCAAACGATTACGCTTCCATGAGGGAAGTGCTCACGCGAAGATTCGAAAGAGGGCTGTCAGAGGACAGCGCAGGCTTCTCGGTGCTGCCGGATCTTATCCTGATGGACGGAGGAAAGGGACAGGTAAATATCTGCCTGTCGGTGCTGGAAGAGTACTCCCTCGACATACCGGTATGCGGAATGGTAAAGGACGACAGGCACAGGACCCGTGGGCTCTATTATAATAATACGGAAATCGATATAGATACTCATTCCAGCGAATTTGCCCTGATAACACGCATTCAGGACGAGGCGCACAGATTCGCCATAACCTATCACAGACAGCTCCGCAGCAAAGGTCAGGTAAAGTCCATACTGGATGATATAAAGGGAATAGGCCCTGCCAGGAGAAAAGAACTGATGAGGCATTTTACGGGCATAGAAGAGCTTAAAAACGCGTCTGTGGAAGATATACAGGCTGTGCCTTCCATGAATGCCGCGGCTGCGCAGGCGGTCTATGAATTTTTCCATAAGAAGGAGGAAACGGATGGACTACATTGATTTTGATACACTGGTGGATCATCTGGAACTTCGGAATGCCGTTCCAGAAGTTGATGTTACAAACTTTAAGTTGACAGTGCCTGAGATAAACAGACCGGCGCTTCAGCTGACGGGCTTTTATGCGCATTTTTCCAATAACAGGGTCCAGGTCATAGGAAATGTTGAATACACTTATCTCAGCACCCTTGATGACAGTGTAAGAGAGCATAACTTTGAGGAGTTTATATCAAAAGGCATACCATGTATTATTTTTACAAATAATAATGAGCCGCATGATATCGAAAAGAAACTGGCGGTCAAATATAATGTCCCCATGCTCGTGGCGAATAAAAAGACCTCTCTTTTTACAGCCGAGATCATCAGATGGATGAATATTCAGCTCGGACCGACGGTCTCGATCCACGGCGTCCTGGTCGATGTTTACGGCGAGGGAGTGCTTATAATAGGAGAGAGCGGTATAGGAAAGAGCGAGGCTGCAATTGAGCTGATCAAGCGCGGCCACCGCCTCGTAAGCGACGATGTCGTAAATATCAAAAAGGTCAGCAATGAAATGCTTATCGGCAGCGCGCCTGCCATAACAAAGCATCTGATCGAGCTTCGCGGTATAGGTGTTATCGATGTCAAGAGCCTTTTCGGAATAGAATGCGTTGAAGATGAACATCCTATAGACATGGTAATAAATCTGCTGGACTGGACTAAAAATCCGGAGCAGGAATATGACAGGCTGGGTATGGATGAAGTTTACACCGAATATCTCGGCAACAGGGTGGTAACATATACGATCCCGGTCCGTCCCGGACGGAACCTGGCGGTCATAGTAGAAGCAGCGGCCGTCAACCACAGGCAGAAAAAGATGGGATACAACGCCGCACTCGAACTGTACAGAAGAGTGCAGGAGAATATACATTCAGGGAAAAAATGATAGTGAGGCTGTCACATTAGTGACAGCCTCTGTTTATTCAGTGTATCCTGCTTCGGGCTCCGGTACAGGTTCCGGCTCAGGTACTGGTTCTTCGGTAGGTACTACAGGTGCCTCCGTTGGCACTGGTGTAGGAGTGGCTGTTGGAACGGGTGTCGGTGGCGGAGTTGGCGTCGGCGTCGGTTCGTGATCATGACAGGTCTCGACAGGGATCTGTGAGAGCGTAAAGTATTCCGTATACGGATAGCATCCGACTCCGGCAAGCAGGCCTGTATCTTTACAGATGACCACAGGAGCCACGTCGGCCGGCATATAAAAGCCGGTGTTTGCAAGCCCTGAGTGGATCCTGTTCATTATATTTCTCCAGAGCTGCTTATGATAAGCCCTGTAGTCCTCAGGAAGCTCTACGCTCAGATCGCTGCCCATCCAAAGGGCGGCTGTGTAGTAAGGCGTATACCCCGCAAACAGGAAATCGTAGTTGGAGCTTGTCGTACCTGTTTTTCCTGCGAGAGTCATATTATCAAGGCGGAAATCCACGCCTGTGCCTTCCATAACGACATCCATCATCGCGCTGGTAAGTTCGAAAGCTGTTGCTGCGCTGAATATCTGTCTCATTTCCCGGCCTTCTGTATTGTCGAGGAGCACATTGCCGTCGTGATCGAGGACCTTTGTGTAGAATACGGGTTTTCTGTAGATGCCATTGTTTGCGACGGCGGCATAGGCAGAGGCAAGTTCATAGGTGCTCACGCCGTTCGTAATGCCGCCGAGCGCCAGCGGCTGTATAACATCACCTTCAGTAGTGCTGTTGACCAGATTTGAAAATCCCAGATCATTAAGGAAATTATATCCAACCTGAGGGTTCAGAAGAGTAATGACTTTTACGGCAGGCACGTTGTAAGAGTTGACTATGGCCTGGCGGACGGATACATAGCCGTGGAACCCCATATCGGCGTTATTCACCGGGGTGCCGTCGGAGTATGCATATGGTTCGTCAAGGATCCTTGTAGCCAGGTTTATAAGGCCAAGTTCAATAGCCGGACCATAGGTCGACAGGATCTTAAATGTAGATCCGGGCTGGCGGTAGGAGTCCATTGCACGGTCGAGGGTGAGGCTGGCCGTCTTTACTCCGCGTCCGCCGACTATTCCGACTACATATCCGGTACTCTGATCTATCACTGTCATGGCTGCCTGTGGCTGCCTGGTAACGGAAAAACGTTCGGCTACGATAGTATCGGTAGTTGCAAGGACAGATGCTTTATAAACATCTACATAAAGCTGAGCCTCTTCTTCGCTGCTGAAATTCAGGTCAAATGATGTATCCGTCGCGCGGTAAAAGGCCTGGAGCATTTCACGGCTGTAGTTTTCACGTTCGCCGTTTTCGTGATCGACAGTAAGGGCCCAGTCAAGCATATATTCAGTATACGGGGGGAAGTTTGCTTCATTGGCAAATTCCTGCTCCATGATCTTCTGAATGTTGGAGTTTTGTGTGGTATAGATACTGCAGCCGCCGCTGTAGACCATATTAATGGCCTGGACTTCAGTATATCCCAGCCTTTCGACAAGGTCCTTTTCCACCTGTGCTATAACTTCGTCGACAAAGAACGAATATACATCACCTGTGGTATCGGTGGATTCGTATTCATAATGGGCAGCGATGCGGCCGTAGACATCGTCGTTAACAGCCTCATCATGTTCTGCCTGTGTAATATAACCCTGCTCCAGCATATATGAAAGAACAGTTACCTGCCTCTCGCGGTTCTCCAAAGGATATATCTGAGGATTGAACTGCGTAGGATTCTGAGGTATGGCTGCCAGCACGGCGCATTCGGAGAGTGTCAGATCGGTAACATCCTTTCCGAAATATGTCTGCGCCGCAGTCTGGACGCCGTATGCGCCGGCGCCGAAGTTAACGGTATTAAGATAGTTCTCCAGAATGACCGATTTTGTATCTTCGCCCTGGGCGGTGAGAGCGGCCTCAAGGAGAACTGCAATATACTGCTCCTGGATCTTTCTTATAATGCGGCGCAGGCCGACCTCTGTGGTCCAGTTGGTAAAAACGTTGTTTTTTATAAGCTGCTGGGTGATCGTACTGGCACCCTCGGTCCTCTGAAAGCCGGAAGAGATTGCAACAGCCGCTGCACGGACAAGGCCGACAGGGTCTATCCCGTTGTGCTGGTAAAAACGGGAGTCCTCAATGGCAACTATGGCATGCTGCATGTTTTCGGGTATTTCATTAATAGAAACAGAAATTCGGTTTCCTTCCGCCGAATTGAGCTTCTGGATCTCGGTTCCGTTCGCATCATAAATAAATGTCGCGTAACCGTTGGGAATGATATTTACGTCGGCGATGCTCGGAGCAGTATCTATAATAGCGTCGTAGGCGCCCATAAGAAGACAGACGACCAGGACTATGGCGGCAATAAGTGCGATAAGGCCTATGCGCAGGGCTGAAACACCGGCCCATTTGCCGACTCTGGTCCCGCTCGATTCAAGATCATTTATTTTTTTCTGCAGACCCTTTTTTCCGTAATTCATAAAACGCCCCTGTGATTTAATGATTTAAACTGCAGTATAACATTAATCTTATTCTTTTTCAAATCCGGCGGCATGCTTTATGATTTTTGAAATAAACTATTTACACACCTGTTTGGTATGCTATAATACATCCATCAACTGAATGGGGATTTTTTATGGAAAACAAAACAGGAATAATTAAAGCAGTCTGCATAAGTGAGATCAAAGGCGTACAGAAGCATACGGTTGACAAGATAGAATTACTCTCTGATCATGGTATAGAAGGGGATGCACATGCGGGAAAATGGCACAGGCAGGTCAGCCTTCTGTCGGTTTCAAGTGTTGAAAAACTTCAGGAAAAGCTTGATTTTACTTTGTTTCCCGGAGCATTTGCCGAAAATATACTTGTTGACGGAATAGTGTTATATGAGCTTCCCGTGGGAACCAGGTTGAAAATAGGAACTGCTATTTGCGAAGTTACACAGATAGGCAAAGAATGCCATGCGGACTGCGCTATAAGAAAAAAAGCAGGTGACTGCGTTATGCCAAGGGAAGGCATATTCGTTAAGGTCATGGAAAGCGGCTGCGCCTCACCTGGAGATCAAGTTGAGGTCATTGCGTAATACACGTGACATAACTGATCTTAAAAACATTTTTGCCGTTTCTTATCCCTTCTGTTACCGGTATTATCTTTTCATGATTCCATTGCTGTTCTGCACTTTTTTTAAGGAAATCTTTCAATTTTTTTTCAAAATAGATACAAATATATAATTTTTTTGGTATAATACAAAATTGATGCATTAAACCAGAGGAGCAGGGGCATTATGCCGCAAGGATACAGAACAATAAAAAAGCCGGGAAACAGTGAAGTCGTAGAAAAGAAATCACGTTTTATCGGTGTTGCTGCCCACGTCTCCTCTGAGGATGAAGCGGCTGAGTTTGTCAGGAAGATAAAAAAGGAATACTACGACGCCAGGCACAGCTGCTGGGCTTATGTTATAGGCGATAAAAGTGAAAGCATGAGAGCCAGTGACGACGGTGAGCCGCAAGGGACGGCAGGCCGTCCGATACTTGATGTAATAACCGGCAAAGGCCTTACTTATACCATAGTAGTTGTTACGAGGTATTTCGGAGGAACACTTTTAGGCACAGGAGGACTGGTCAGAGCCTATTCAAAAGCCGCCGACGAGGCTGTTCAAAATGCAGTTATCAGCGAGATGAAGGAAGCGGATGTTCTTTCCGTACGGGCTGCATACAATGATACCGGCCGCATTCAGTATCTGTTGGCTGCAAAAGGCGTAAATGTCATCGGTACGGAATATGGCGCCGATGCGGTCTTTACGATCCTGATCGAGAAAGATAAAACAGAAAGCATTAAAGCGGAAATGACGGAAGCGACGGGAGGGAGAGTGTCTGCTGAAGTCATTGAATCAGGTTTTTTTGAATTTGAAATTCAGCAGTAAATGCTCCGGTGACGGTTTATTTACGGACAGTTGCGATTAATAAACCTGCGGGGCAAAGGGTAGTAATAAAGAAGTAATAAGGGGAAAAAATAATGGCAGAGCATGAGAATTTCTCAGAAGATGCTATCTATCTGACAGTCCGGACTTATGATGACGGAAAGTCAGTCGTTATGGATGCAGCTACGGACACTTTTTATGTAAAAAAGACTTTGTCCGAATATAACGCATCGGCCTATGAATATCTTAAGACACATGAAGATATTCAGATCCCGGCAGTATACAGCGCAAAAGAAGAAGACGGAAAACTTACGGTCATAGAGGAATTCATCCATGGTAAAAAGCTGGATGAGATACTTGCTGGCGACAGCAAGCTTTCATTCCTTGACAGGAAACGGATACTGTTCGCCGTATGTCAGGGCCTGAATTTCCTGCACAGTGCCGATCCGAAGATCGTACATGGAGATCTCAAGCCTTCCGATATTCTGATCATGGACGACGGCACTGTAAAGCTTACGGGATATAATACTGCGGCCACAGATGTCAATGCCGATATTGCCGCGCTTGGCGCACTTATCAGGAAGGTGCTTCCGGAATCAGCGGAAGCTATGAAGATAGCGGAAGCTGCGGATGCGTCCGGTCTGTCTGTTACAGAGATAAAAGAGTCTATAGGTAAATTGGCAGATCCGAATGACCGCAGGAATGTGCCCGGCTTTGGAAGCAAGAGCATCGGAATAAGAATAATATCATGGGCAGTACTGGCTGCTGCGGTCGCTGCTGTGATATTCGGTATATGCAGATATCAGAGATCATCTGAAGAAGAACTGAAAGCCCAGGAAACGGCGGCAGCAACACAAAAAGAAGAGTCCGAAACTCAGGAAGATGCTTCCGCATCAGAAGAAGTGTCATCAGGATCAATGGCAGCTGCATCTGAAGTATCAGAAGCATCGAACGGATCGACGTCAGTGAGCTCGGAAGTAACGGCAGTTTCATCGGGATCGACCTCGGCGGGCTCGGAAGCGGCTGAAACATCATCGGGATCTGCATCAACAAGCTCAGAAGTAGCGGCAGTTTCATCCGGATCAACTTCAGCGGAGTCTGAAGCAGTTGAGGCATCATCAGAATCGACGTCAGCAGGCTCAGAAGCAGCGGCAGTTTCATCGGAATCTGCTTCAGCAAGCTCCGTATCGACTGAGACATCATCAGGATCTGTATCAACGAGTTCTGAAGTATCGGAAGCATCCTCAGGATCGACATCGGCAAGTTCAGAAGCAACGGCCGTTTCATCAGGATCGACGTCAGTTAGTTCGGAAGCAGCAGCGGTTTCAACAGGATCGACGTCAGTTAGTTCAGAAGTAGCAGCGGTTTCATCAGGATCGACGTCAGTTAGTTCGGAAACAGCAACAGTTTCATCGGAATCGACGTCGATTAGTTCGGAAGCAACGGCAGTTTCATCAGAATCGGCCTCAGTGAGCTCCGAAGTTTCGGAAGCGTCATCAGGATCTAAGGAAGAGGCTGACAACGCTGTAGATGATGTCGTGAAAACATTTGAAGGCCAGATGAGATCAGCCGCAGTAGAAGTTGCTAAAGAGAATGATGCCGTTCTCCTTATTGAAAAGATAAAGAAATACATGGATGAGGCTGATGCTTTTGCAAAGGAAAATGATCCTGACGGCACGGATGCTGCTGAAAAGTATCATAAAAAGCTGATCACAGCCGGCATCAATGCGGCCGCAAGGCTGGAGAACTGCTTCAAAGTATCCGGCAGCTTTGGCAGTGCATCGGAAGCGCTCAGAATGTACGATGCTCTCGGCAATTATACTGAGGATGCCGGAATTGCGTCGCAGGACCTTCTTGATTGCATTAACAGAAACGCTGCCAAAGCAATGGAAAACGGAAAGCTTAATGCAGCCGAAAAATTGTATGCATATCTTTCCGGGCTTTCATATGACGGCGCCGCGGACGGACTTAATAACGTAGCATATCAAAGGGCGTTGAGAGTGCTGGAGGCAGGAGATCTGCTTAAGGCAGCCGATATGTTCGATGAACTGAGTGGATACAAGGACGCCGATGAACAGGCGGCACAGTGCAGGAGTCATTATCTCGTTGCCGTAGGCCCGATCAATAATCTGGAATCGGGAATAGAAGTCAACTGGGTACCTATAGCAGAGGCTGACGGGTATTTTGTCACGATGGACGGATCGGTAACGGTCGATGTAGGTCCGGAGGTCACCAGTTATGTATTTACAGAAGCAAATACTAACGGACAGGAATACAGCTTTAACGTTGCTCCGTATTTTATCGGTAAAGATGGAAATAAGGATAAAGGCGCAGAATTGCCGGCGATCACATGGACCTACCTCGAGAAGATGGTCATGCATCAACTGACCTCAGACAGAGCCGGAGAGATCACTGTCACATGGACGCCGAATTCATATGCGGGTTATTATGAAGTAGCATATGGCCTGAGTCCGGAGCTTACAAGTTCTGTTGTCATCATGTATATGGGCGATCAGCCTGTTACGCAGACGATAACAGGCCTGGTGCCGGCTACATATTATTACTTTAAGGTAAGAAGCGCTGCGCTGGGTACGGATAATAAGGTATACACCAGCGCCTGGAGCGATACCGTGCCGATAATAGCAAGAGACTACGCGGTAGGATCCTATTGATCGGCAGAGGGAGATAACAATAACGGGTATTACATTTTTACAGGCAATAATAATATTCCCAATGGTATTCCTTGCGGGATTTGTGGATGCAATAGCGGGTGGTGGAGGACTGATTTCACTGCCCGCTTATATCTTTGCGGGACTGCCGTCCATAACTGCGATAGCCACAAATAAAATGAGCTCATCGATGGGGGCGTTTGTTTCTGTATCAAGATATGCGCACGATGGTTTTGTACCGTGGAAGATGGCGCCTTTATCTGTAATCTGCGCTCTTGGAGGTTCGTCGATCGGAGCAAATCTGGCGCTGTTGGTGGACGACCGGAGCTTTAAGATCATTATGCTCGTGATCCTGCCTGTCGTAGGCTTCTACGTATTCAAGAACAAACAGCTGGATAAAGAGAGAGAGCAATACAGTACGGGAAAAATCCTGATCGTGTCAGGGATCGTCGCTTTTGCGCTAGGCGTTTATGACGGCTTTTACGGTCCAGGGACAGGTACTTTCCTTATCCTGCTGTTGACTCAGGTGGCGCATCTGGGGCTGAACAAGGCGAACGGACTAGCCAAAGTAATTAATTTTACAACAAATATTACTTCTCTTACCGTTTATCTTATTAATGGAAAAGTTATCATTCTTCTGGGTGTGCTTGCAGGACTTTTCAATATACTGGGAAGTTATCTCGGAGCAAGGGCATTCGAGAAGAAAGGGGTAAAATTCACACGGCCGATAATGATCGGCGTTATCGTGATATTTTTTATCAAAGTAATTACGGAAATAGCGGTTTGACTATAACAAGAAGCTGTCGCATTAGTCATTATTAATACATATTGAACCGCTACCCGTCAAGTAGACAATCAAAAAAATAAATAACTTTCTGCCATCAGATTTGGTCTGGTGGCAGTTTTTTATGCTGC
>CADBMM010000311.1 GCA_902795795.1 uncultured Lachnospiraceae bacterium
AACCCATACCCAGGATTTCTCCTTGCCGTTTGAAGAACCAAGCCAGTAATCGGATGAGCTAAGGCCGGCTTCTTCGATAGCCTGGATAGCACCGTCCATCATCTCGTCGTTCTGTACATAAGCGCCGTCCCAGCCGTCTGCGCCGAGAGCGGTGATAGCATCTGCCATAGCCTTCTTAGCAGGCTCGGACCACCATTCGCCGGATGCCCACTGAACGATCTCAAGGTCTGCGCCGCCGGAGGTCTTGTTGGTAGCAACTTCTTCAGCAGTTCCGCCGATGTCAAGGCCAGCTTCTTCGTAAGCTTTCAGGAATCCGAGAGACTGAGCTGCTGCAGAACCCTGGCCAAGTTTACCTTCGATGTTGATGAGTTTCTTAACGCCATGAGCGATTGCATCTTCGCCTGCATAGATACCGCAGTCTACGAAGTCATAGCCTACGAAACCTGCCAGCTCGCCGCCAGCCGGAACAGCCGGGGTATGAGTCATAGCGAAATACGGGATGTCTGCTTCATTAGCTTTGGTAATGCACTCTGCGGTGATCTCCGGAGAGTTCTGAACAACGATGATGGCGTCAACACCTGCGGTGATGAAGTCTTCTACTGCCTGAAGCTGTTCCTGAGTGGTACCCTGACCAACTTTGTCAACAACTTCCCAGTCAGCGGTCTCTTCATTTGCAGCTACCAGATCCATGAATACTTCGTACGCGCATTTGTAATAGTCATCTGCTGCGTCCATGTAGTAACCGATGGTCAGTCCGCTGATGTCAACAGCATCTGCTGCTGCTTCTGCTACAGCTTCGTCTGCAGCTTCTTCAACTGCTTCTTCCGCAACGGCTTCGTCTGCTGCTTCTTCTACTGCGGATGCAGCTTCAGATGCTGCAGATGCAGCTTCAGATACTGCAGATGCAGCTTCAGATGCTGCAGATGCAGCGGAGCTTGAAGAAGAGTCGTTGCCGCAAGCTGCAAACAGTGTTGTAGCAAGCGCTGCACACATAATGGTTGCAATTACTTTCTTTTTCATTTCTTTTCCTCCTTATTTATATCTAAGAAGCAGAACTATTTCTGCATCTTGATAACGAAATTTCCGATCAGGCCTCTTTCTGCTCCTGAACCGCTTCCTGACGCTGTCTTGCCAGTTCGCTCTTCGCAGCGATCTTTCCGGCCAGAGCGCCGATTGCTACGGCTGCTATAATTATAGCACCTTTTACAACATACTGCCACTCGGACTGAAGTTTCAGGACGTTCATGGCGTTCGTGATGGCGCCCAGAAGAAGGATGCCGAGGAAGGTGCCCATGCCGTTTCCTTTACCGCCGCTCATCGCAACGCCGCCGATAACGACGCAGGCGATAACGTCGATTTCAAGACCCTGGCCGTTCGTGATGATAGCGGTTCCGACACGTCCCAGAAGAACGATGGATGCGATACCGACGAGAAGGCCGTTCACGATATAGGTCGAAAGTTTCAGTCTGCGGACATTGACGCCGGCAAGGAAAGCCGCATCCGGATTTGCGCCGACTGCGTAAACACGGCGTCCGTACTTGGTGTATTTCAGGATGAACCAGACAATGATCGCGATTGCCACAAAGATCAGGATATAGATCGGCAGCTGGATCTTGGTGCCTGCTTCTACGGTCGTTTCAAAAACATTGGTCTTAACGAACTCCAGTTCATGTCCGGGCATAACGATCTCACGGGACTGTGACATCAGAAGTGCAATGCCTCGGAAGCATATACTGCCGCCCAGCGTTATGATGAACGGCTCAACATCCAGATACGAGATGATCGCTCCCAGCGCTGCCTGCAGTGCAATACAAAGCAGTACGCCTACGATAATGGCGGGCCATACGCCCCATCCCCATTGTACGATAGCTTTGGCGACGAAGATGCCGGCCAGCGATGCAAGGTAGCCGACCGAAAGATCGATGCCTCCCGAGATCATGACGATGGTCATGCCCATGGCCATGATACCGACAACGGCGTTCTGCATCAGGATATTCATCCAGTTGGCGACCGTAAAGAATTTGAACTGTCCCTGGATCACCTCGATCACGACCATCAGGGCTACGAAGCCGATCAGGATGATCGCGACGGTCGCGATATCGCTTCTTCTGAAAATAGAATCTTTTTTCTTTTTGGCTGTAGTCTTACCACTCATATCGACGTTCCCCCTATCGATTTCTCAAGAATACTCTCTTCGGAAATTTCATCACGTTCCAGCATGCCGGCCATATGTCCTTCTCTCATGACAAGGATGCGGTCGCTCATGGAAACGACCTCCGGCGTATCGGACGAAACCATGATAATGGCTTTGCCCTGCTGAAGAAGATCCATCATGATCTGGTAGATCTCCTGTTTTGCGCCTACGTCGATACCGCGGGTCGGCTCATCAAAAATATAGATCTCACCGTCCGTATGGAACCACTTGGCAAGAACGACCTTCTGCTGGTTTCCGCCGGATAAGTTGCCGGCGAGAACCGCTGCATTATTGGCTTTGGTCCCGAGCTTTTTGACCATATCATTGCCGATCTTCATTTCCTGTGCCGGCGTAATGATGCTGCCCTTGGTATTGACCATATTGGCAAGGATCGTATTGCGCGCGATCGTGTGTTTCAGGAAAAGGCCGGTATGCTGACGGTCTTCGGTGATGTAGCAGATCTTGTTCTTGATCGCGTTCGCCGGGCTCCGGAAATTGACTTTCTTTCCCATGACCTCGACTTCACCGGTCAGTTTGGGCGTGCCGCCGACCAAAAGGGTCATCAGTTCGCTCCGGCCGGATCCGACCATGCCTGCAAATCCGAGGATCTCACCGCGGTGAAGCTCGAACGAAACGTTCCTCACACCGTTGCCGGAAATATTTTTGACCCGCATGACGACTTCGCCCTTCGGATAATATTCCCTGGTATAAAATGCGGAAGCGTCACGGCCGACCATGTCGCGGACCAGTTCCGGCTCGGTAATGTCATTCTTGTCGACTGTCTTGATGTAAATACCGTCACGAAGGACCGTGATCGTATCGCCGATACGGAACACTTCGTCCAGATGGTGCGAAATATAAATGATGCCGATGCCGCGTGCCGTGATCTTTTTGACAACGTCCATCAGGTTGTCGATCTCCTTGATGGAGAATGCCGCTGTCGGCTCATCCAGAATAATGACCTTGCAGTCAAATACAAGCGCTTTTGCGATCTCAACGATCTTCTGCTCGCCGGATGAAAGCGTTCCGACGATGGTATCCGGATTCAGGTCGCTGTTCAGATACTCCAGCGCTTCTTTTGTTTTCTTGCGCATCGCATCGAACTGCATGATCCCGCGTTTCGTGATCTCCATGCCTTCGAAGATGTTCTCGGTGATGCTCAGCGTCTCGAAAACGGTGTGCTCCTGATAAATTGTCTGAATACCTCTCTTCATTGCGGAGAACGGATCCAGCTTGACCTCTTCGCCTTCGATCTGGATGTGTCCGCCGGCGTCCGGCTGATACGCACCCGAAATGATCTTGATCAGCGTCGATTTTCCTGCGCCGTTCTCGCCGCAGATACAGTGGACCTCGCCCTCGTGA
>CADBMM010000312.1 GCA_902795795.1 uncultured Lachnospiraceae bacterium
TGTCTCGGAATCGTTAAGCAGAATATATTTTTCGCGCTATCGGTAAAAGTGATCTGTCTGATCCTGGCAGCATTTGGTATAGCAAATATGTGGATCGCCATCATCGCCGACGTCGGCGTTATGATCCTTGCGGTATTGAATGCGATCCGCTGCCTGTTTGTTGACAAGCTCTGATTTCTGAGCAGCCGCTGCCCTAAACGGTGTATAATAAATTATTCATTTGTAATAGCTCTTAAGGAACCTTGTTCTTCCGGGAACGGGTTCTTTAAGATCGGTGTAACTATTAAGGTGGAATTGTTAAACGTGAAAGATGGCGAAAATCAGCAAAGCGATCGATATGACAAAAGGGCCGATCTTCAGGTCTCTGATAATGTTTATGCTTCCATTGATCGGCGGAAGCATTTTTCAACAGCTGTATAATACGGTCGACTTTATATTCGTCGGTAATTGTCTTGACAAGACTGCAGCCGCCGCCGTTGGCGCCAGTTCTACGCTGATCAACTGTCTTATCGGAATGTTTTCCGGAATCTCAGTTGGAGCCACTGTTGCCGCTGCGCTTGCTCTCGGAATGGGCGATTCCAGAAAAGCTTCAAAGGTCCTTCACACATCGGTAGTATTCGGGCTGGTCTGCGGAGTCATCCTTATGGCGGCTGGGATCGTTTTTGCCCCGGGTATTCTGAGGCTTTTAAACACACCGGAAAGTGTTCTGCCTCAGGCAGTAGTTTATATGCGGATATACCTGATCAGCCTTCCGATGCTTGTTTTCTATAATATGGTTTCCGGGAGCATGCGCGCGGAAGGGGATTCCGCCACATTGTTCTATGTCCTGGTTATCTGTGGGATCTTAAATGTGGGCTTTGACGCCTTGTTTATCGTCGTAATAAAGCTGGGAGTTGCAGGAGCTGCTGTTGCAACGACGATCACACAGAGCCTGTCCGCTTTCCTTATTGGTTTTTTTGCCTCACGGAAAGGGCGGAGGATACGGCTTTCATTCCGTGCTTTGGGGTTCGACGGGGATTCGATGAAAACCGTGTTAAGAACCGGACTTCCGACAGGAATTCAAACGATCGTGATCACGATCTCAAACATATTCGTTCAGTATTTTGTAAACGAATTCGGGGATACTGCCGTTGCTGCGTTTGCTACATATTTTAAAGTCGAAAACCTTATTTTCCTGGCTATAGTCGCGCTTGGCCAGGCTTCCACGACATTTGCAGGGCAGAACGCAGGTGCGGGTAATTATAAACGAATACAAAAGGGAAGCTATATCCTGGCTGCGTTCGGAACAGCGATCACGTTTGTGACAGCAGGCGCGATACTCCTGTTTTCTGCCTTTGTTTTCAGATGGTTCATGAAGGATCCGGAAGTTATTACGGCAGCGATCTCGCTGGCGATGATATCCTTCCCGTTTTACTGGATATATCCCAGTATCGAAGTGTTCGGAGGTGCGGTACGTTCTATGGGTTATTCCATAACATGCATGGGCGTAACTATCGTCTGCATGTGCGCCGCCCGTATCGCGTTGCTCGCGTTATTTTCAAAAACGATACATACTATACAGTCGCTGGCGATGGTATATCCGATCACCTGGGCTTTGACAGCCACTTCCTTTATCATATTGTTTCATCTGGTGCTCAGGAAAAAAATGGCGGCATCGAGATAACATTTTATTATTACACTGCTAAAAGGAGAATGACATGAAAAACACGAAAGCATTGCTGGTCATCAGCTTCGGGACTTCATATGAAGAGACCCGTATCCTTTCGCTCGAAGCGATCGAGCAGGATCTGATGAAAGAATTTCCAGACAGAGAGTTCTACAGGGCGTGGACCAGCGGAATGATCAGAAGGAAACTGAAGAAGCTGGGAGGCTTCACAGCACCCTCGTTACAGGAAGCCCTGGAACAGATGGAAAAAGACGGGATCCGCGATATCCTGGTGCAGTTCACCCATATGCTTCGCGGCGAGGAATATGAAAAGAGTATGGAAACGATCCGTAATGAGGCCGGGAAGTTCGAAGTAATAAACATTGGTCAGCCTCTGATCTCCGGTGAAGAGGACGCTGCAAGGCTGGCTGGTATCATTGAAAAGCAGTACGGTGTTCTGAAGGAAAAGGAAATGCTTGCACTCATGGGCCACGGCAGCGCAAAAATGGCTTTCCCCGCATATGAAAAGGTGCAGGAATACTTTATTAAGGACGGTTATGGCAATATCCGCATCGGTACCGTTGAATTCGATCCGGGGATCGGACCTGTCATGACAAAGGTCAGAGAGGATCATCCGGAGCATGTGATCCTGGCTCCAATGCTGGTCGTTGCGGGAGACCATGTCCTTAACGACATGGCCGGAGATGAAGAGGATTCCTGGAAGAATCAGATCAAAAAAGAAGGAATAAAGGTCACCTGTGTAAAAAAAGGTCTCGGAGAATACGAAGAGATCCGCTCGATCTACGTTGAACATGCGAAAAAGGCTGCGCCTCTGGAGGAAAAATGAAAAAGATAATTTTAACATTTTTGGTAACTGCTTTATGTCTTGGAACTATAAGTGGATATTCTTCAAATGTCCGGGCTGCTGAAAACGAAGAGGATCAGCAGGAAACCGGTGTTTCATTCCCTTTGACAGTAACGGATGACCTTGAAAGGGAGGTCACTATAACGGAAATGCCAAAAAGGGTCGCGGCGCTGACAGGCAGCTTTGCAGACACCTGGATGCTTGCAGGAGGAGAAGTGGCAGCAGCTGCACATGACGCCTGGGAGGATTTTAATCTGGACCTGGGCGAGGATGTACTGGATATAGGCAGTACGATGAAGGTCAGCCTGGAAACGCTGCTGTCAGCAGATCCGGATCTGGTGCTTGCAAGCAGCAAGACAAAAAGCCATCTGGATCTGCAGGCGACTCTTGAAAGTGCAAAAATACCTGTCCTTTATTTTAATGTGGACGGATTTGATGATTATTTAAGGATGCTTGATATCTGCACACAGATCACCGGCAGGTCGGAGATGTATGAAGAGAACGGCCTCGCCGTTGAAGAAGAAGTGGAGCAGATAAAGGAAAAGGCTTTGGCTGCTGTGGAAGAGCAGGGCGCGCCTGAAGTTCTGGTCCTTCGGATCGCCGCTGC
The DNA here is from genome assembly GCA_902795795.1 of uncultured Lachnospiraceae bacterium. Classification (GTDB taxonomy): domain Bacteria; phylum Bacillota; class Clostridia; order Lachnospirales; family Lachnospiraceae; genus Alectryocaccobium. The sequence continues at coordinate 3,118 of CADBMM010000312.1, forward strand.
GGGGATCCATGTCAAGGGCAGTACTGGAACCGTTCTGGGTGAAATGCTTAAAGATCTGGGATGCAAAAACATCGCTGACGGCAGCGATCTTCTGGAGGATCTGAGTCTTGAAATTATAATCGAATCGGATCCGGACCATATTTTCATCGTTCAGCAGGGAAATGACGATGAAGGCGCGAAAAAGACACTGGAGGAATCCCTTACACAGAATCCGGCCTGGTCGGATCTGACAGCGGTGAAGGAAGGCAGAGTCCATTGGATGGACAGGCATCTTTATCATTTCAAGCCTGACAAACTCTGGGGAACGGCCTATGAACAGCTGGAAGAGATCCTTTTTGAGGAGTAAGGGGACGTCACAGAGGAAGATTATCTGATTTAGAACAGTAAAGTAAGGCAGACTAGAAACTTTTCTATGAAAAATAAAACGGTAAACAAAAGTAAGACAGCGGCATTTATGATCGGAGCGATCGTGCTCCTGCTCGTAGCGACGTTGTTGAATATCTGTATCGGTGCATCCGATCTGGACCTGGAAGGATTGTGGAAAGCTCTTCTTTCCGGACCGGATACGAGCGCGGCCGCGCGCATATTATGGTATGTACGTCTTCCAAGAACAGCGGCCTGTCTTCTGGCAGGGGCGGCTCTGGCAGTATCGGGAGCCGTGATCCAGAAGGTACTGGCCAACAACCTGGCATCACCGGGTATTATCGGAATCAATGCCGGAGCCGGGCTGGCTGTGGCGGTATGCTGCGCATTTGGATGGTTTACGTCCTGGGCGATTGCCGGGTTTTCGTTTATAGGCGCTGTATGCGCCACCTTCCTTGTAGTAATTACCGCGCAGAAAAGCGGTGCGTCCAAAACAACAGTCGTGCTGGGTGGCGTGGCGGTCACTGCATTTTTAAACGCTATAACAGAGGGAATTATAACAATGATACCTGATGCGGCGCTGGCAAGCGCGGACTTCCGCGCAGGAGGTTTTTCAGCTGTAAATTCAGGCAGGCTAATACCGGCTTCGATCATTATACCGGTGGTTATCATTGTTATCTGGAGTCTTGCAAACGAGATGGATGTGCTTTCTCTGGGAGACGATACGGCTCATTCGCTGGGGATGAATACTGCCACCGTCAGGAATCTTCTGCTTGCGCTTGCGGCCGTACTTGCCGGGGCGGCAGTCAGCTTTGCGGGAGTTCTGGGATTTGTAGGTCTTATCGTACCGCATATGGTCAAACGCTTTATCGGAACGGAAAGCAGGTCGGTCATTCCTGCCTGCGCCTTATCCGGAGCAGGATTTGTCGCTTTATGCGACCTTGCTGCGCGTATGCTGTTTGCACCTTATGAATTGCCGGCCGGCATTTTAATGAGCGCTCTTGGAGGTCCGTTCTTTATCTGGCTGTTGTGGAAAAGAAAGGGGAAACGGGTATGATCTCTATTTCGGAGCTGTATGCCGGGTATGAAGATAAGGAGATCCTTCACGGGGTAAGTGAAACGCTGCCGGATGGAAAGATATCCGTGATAATCGGGCCGAATGGCAGCGGGAAGAGTACATTGCTGCGGTCGATCGTACGTTTGCTCCCCGAGATTTCCGGCACGATACTTCTAAATGAAAAGCCGCTGGCAGAACTGTCCAGACAGGAGCTTGCAAAAAAGATAGCATATCTGCCACAGAGCAGAAATGTTCCGGATATTACGGTCGAACGTCTCGTGATGCATGGGCGGTTTCCTTATCTTTCCTATCCCCGCAGATATTCAAAGGAAGACCGTGAGATCGTGAAAAAGGCTCTTGAGATGACCGGACTTACGGAGCTGGCAGGATCAAAGCTGGAGGATCTTTCAGGCGGGCAGAGGCAGAAAACTTATCTGGCCATGGTATTGGCCCAGGATACGGAAGTTATCCTCATGGATGAGCCGACCACCTGGCTGGACATCCGTAACCAGCTGGAATTCTTAAAGCTGGTCAGGACGCTCGCGGATTCGGGAAAGACCATAATCATGATCCTGCATGATTTTGAACAGGTCCTTCAGTTTGCCGACAAGGTCGTCCTCATGGAAAAGGGGAAGATCGTAATGGCAGGTGAAGCGGTGAAGGTTCTTTCTTCTGATGAAATAAATCAGGTTTACAATATAAAAACATTTCTGTATGATACTGAAGACGGCTTGCATTGTTATGTGAAAATGTGACAATGAAGGACCTCATGATCCAGAGGTGATTTTCAATGCAGATCCAGCTTTCAGATCATTTTTCTTATGGAAGGTTGCTGCGTCATCGGAAGTGATGGTATCTGGCTAGCGATGTTCGCCGCCGAGTGCTGCGTACTTGTGGTTACCGTGGCCGCACTTGTGCGGGGGAAAAAGAAATTCAAATATGCATGAGGACTGGATCATGAATAAAAGATTTCAGGAAGTACTTTCTTATATTTTTATCATCGCCGGTGCGCTGCTGGCCAGCTTTGCCGTAGTCTGTATTCTGCTGCCGAATGATGCGATCGATTACGGAACCGCCGGAATCGCGATAATAATCAGCATGAAGACCGGATTTAACCTGTCTCTTTGCGTTTTCTTTGTCTTTCTTCCTTTTATGGTCGCGGGTTTTGCGATCCTCGGAATGAAGTTCGGGATAAAGGCGCTTGTCGGATCGGTCGTTTATACAGTGGGGCTGGAGCTGTTTGAGTGGGTACATTTTGAACTGAATACCGAGCATTTCATTGCTGTTGCTTTTGGCGGGGCGATCCTGGGCGCCGGTCTGGCACTTATCCTGCGCCATGGCGGCTGCATTGACGGTTCGGAGATCTTTGCGAATATCGTGATCAAAAAGCTTTCCGATAAGACCGGAAAGAATTTCAGCATGTCCTGGCTCCTGATCGCATTCAATGCGGGCGTATATGTCACCGCATTTTTCCTCATCAACCGCAACGCAGCTCTTTTAAGCCTGCTGGTCTATGTCATCGCAACTGCGATCATCGATCATTTTACGGATCATTTCGAAGCGATCAAGGAAGTCACGATCATTACAAAAGATCCGGATGTTCTGGTGAACGAAATCAAGCAGAAACTGAACAAGACCTGTACTATTATGAAATCCTATGGAGCGATCGCGGGAGAGAATCACACTGTAATATGTTATGTAAACTACTTTGAACTTTCAAAGATGAAAGAGATCATCGCGAAGAACAAGGGGACATTCAGCACGGTCTCCACGATAGACGAGATCTTAAGATAGACAA
>CADBMM010000313.1 GCA_902795795.1 uncultured Lachnospiraceae bacterium
CGGAGGGGCTCTGGCCCTGGCCGTAGCGGACCGTGTCTATATGCTGGAAAACGCCGTATACGGTATCCTCTCACCGGAAGGCTTTGCAACGATCCTATGGAAGGATGTTTCAAGGGCGCCGGAAGCCAGTGAAATGATGAAAATGACAGCCCGGGATCTGTACGGATACGGGCTGATCGACGGGATCATCTCAGAGAAAAAACTATTTAAAAATCTCGACGAGGTACTTTGCAGGGCACTGGAAGACCTGCAGGCGCTGCCGGAAGAGCAGCTGCTTTATAAAAGATACAGAAAATTCCGGACGATGGACGGGATCTACCGTTCGGATAGTAAACATAGCAGGAAAGAGAATTAAATGGCCGGAATACAAATCATCGGTACGGGAAGCGCCGTGCCGGAAAAGATCCTCAGCAATGATGATATGAGCACCTGGCTGGATACGAGCGACGAGTGGATATATAAACGGACCGGAATAAAGAGAAGGCATATCGCCGCAGAAGGGGAAGGGGCACATGACCTCGCGATCCGCGCGGCCAGACAGGCGCTTGAGCGGGCTAAGGAAGCAGACAGCGGATTTTCCGAGGAGAAGCTCATAGCTGTAATTACCGCTTCAATGTCATCTGATTATATCTGTCCGACCGTTTCATGCATCATCCAGGAGGAATTATCTCTTCCGGAAGACATCACGGCTTACGATATCAATGCAGCCTGTACAGGCTTTGTATATGCCCTCCAGAATGCCTTCAGGATGCTGAAAGAAGACAAAGACGGATATGTCCTGATCGTCGGAAGCGAATGCATGTCACGTCTGGTGGATTATAACGACCGGTCGGTCTGCGTACTGTTCGGCGACGGTGCCGGAGCTGCGGTGCTCCGTTTTGATCCGTCGGATGAAAGTATGTTTTTACCGATCGCGGGGACGAAGGGCAGCCGGAAGATCCTGTACTGCAGGAAGCCGCCGGTATCAGATGGATTTCTTCATATGAACGGGCAGGAAGTATACCGGTTTGCGTCCAATTCGCTGCGCACGGCTATAGAAAGGCTTCTGGAAAGATCCGGCCTTTCGATAGAAGACATAGATCAGGTCGTCTGCCATCAGGCAAACGCCAGGATCATCGATTCGGTGCGCAGGCGTTTTCCCGGAGCGGAAGATAAATTCTATCAGCACATGGAAGAATATGCGAACACATCGGGAGCGAGTGTCGCGCTGGTAATGAACGAGATGTTCCAAAAAGGGATCCTGCATGAAAATATGACAATTATCTGTGCTGCATTTGGAGCCGGATTATCCTGGAACGCAGTTTTAATGACTATTTAGGAGCGAAAAAAATGAAATGGAATGATTTATTCAACACAAAATATCCGTTTATTCAGGGCGGCATGGCCAATATTGCAACTGCGCAGCTGGCGGCAGCGGTCTCTGAGGCAGGAGGCCTTGGAATGATCGGATCCGGAGGAATGGATCCGGATACGCTCAGGGAAAATATCCGGAAATGCAAGGAAAAAACGGACAGGGATTTCGGCGTTAATCTGATGCTGATGCATCCCCGCATTGACGAGCTTGCCGAGGTCGCTGCGGAGGAAAACGTGCCTTACATTTCGACAGGCGCCGGAATGCCTTCGAAATATATGAAGATGTGGAAGGATAGGGGCATCAAGGTAATGCCCGTGACTTCAAGCGTCATGATGGCAAAAAAACTGCAGGATCTCGGAGCTGATCTTATCATTGCCGAGGGCTGCGAAAGCGGCGGCCATGTCGGAGAAATGACAACGATGGCGCTTATACCGCAGATGGTCTCTGCACTGGATATTCCGGTCGTAGCGGCCGGAGGAATTGCCAGCGGAGCTCAGCTTGCCGCGGCATTTGCACTTGGCGCTATAGGTGTACAGATGGGAACCATATTCCTGGCATCGGAGGAATGTCCGATCCATGAAAATTACAAAAACGCCGTGCTGAATGCCAGAGACAATGACACTACAGTTACAGGGCGGATCGCAGGCACACCGGTACGCATCATTAAAAATGCGATGGCCAGAGAATATATCAAACAGGAAAAACGCGGTGCGACAGTCATGGAACTGGAAAAGTTCACCCTCGGATCTCTGAGAAGGGCGGTCTTTGACGGCGATACGAAGACAGGTTCGCTTATGGCAGGCCAGGTCTGCGGACAGCTTGACAGCATACGCCCCGTGAAAGTGATCCTTGAAGAGCTTTATAAGGATTGTCAGAGCGTTGTAAATGATCTTTATACGAATATGGAGAAAGAAAGATGACAGCATTTTTGTATGCCGGTCAGGGCAGCCAGTTTGTCGGGATGGGCAAAGACCTTTATGACGAATACGAAGAATTCCGGACGGTCATCGATGAAGCGGACTTTGGTTTCGACCATAAAAAGCTGATGTGGGAAGGACCGGAGGAGGTCCTGACGGACACAAGATATACGCAGCCGTGTATGGCCGCTTTTGCAGCCGGCGTGACAAAAATACTTTTAAATATGGGGATCGTTCCCGGGGCGGCCTGCGGACTGAGCCTCGGCGAATACGGAGCGCTGTTTGCGGCAGGCGTCTGGGACCTTAGGACTTTTCTGGAGCTGGTCGCCTTCCGGGGAGAAAAAATGGCTGAAGCAGCTCCGGAGCAGCAGTTTGCCATGAATGCAATTATAGGGACTTCCGCAGCCCAGGCAGAAGAAGCATGCGAGGCGGCACGTAAAACAGGATTCGTGAAGGTAGTAAATTACAACTGTCCGGGGCAGTATGTGATCTGCGGTCAGGAAGAAGCAGTGGCCGCTGCAGCTGAGTATGCAGCAGAGCATTTTAATGCGAGAAATGTACGGCTGAAAACATCAGGCCCTTTCCATACACCTTATCTGAAACCGGCCGGCGATGCGCTGCGGGGGAAATTTGCCGGAGCGGTTTTTCAGAAACCGGTAATTCCAGTGGCGATGAATGTGAGCGGATCGATCCTGAAGCCAGGCGATGATATAAAAGAAATGCTGGAATATCAGGTACAGTCCCCGGTCCGCTTTGAAGAAGATCTGCGTTCGCTTATCAGAGCCGGAGTTGATGAGTTTATCGAGATCGGCCCCGGGAAAGTCTTAAGCGGCTTCCTGATGAAAACAGCACGTTCAATGGGGTTAAAGGTAAGATCGTTTTCGATCACGACCGCGGCAGATATAAAAAAACTGCAGGATCAAAGACAGGCAGGAGAGATGGTATGAAACAAAGAAAAACAGCGCTGGTGACCGGGGCGAGCCGCGGGATCGGCAGAGCGATCTGCAAGAAACTTGCGGAAAACGGTATGGATATCGCGTTTACTTTTGGTCATGACGAGGCCGGCGCGATGGAAACGAAGAGGCTTTGCGAGGCATACGGCGCAAGGGTATATCTGTACCGTGCTGATGTTACAAGCTCAAAGGAATGCGCCTCGACCGTGCAGGATCTGGCAAAAAAGACCGGAGGAGCCCTGGACGTCCTGGTTAATAATGCGGGAGTGACAAGGGATAATATCATTCTTCGAATGACAGACGAGGAAATGGATAAGGTCCTTGATACGAATCTCAAAGGCAGCTTTTATATGATGCGTGAGGCGGCAAAAATAATGATAAGAAACCGCGCGGGCAGCATCATCAATATCAGCAGCGTTGTCGGGATCATGGGAAACGCGGGACAGACAAACTATGCGGCAAGCAAAGCCGGGCTGATCGGAATGACCAAATCACTGGCCAGAGAACTGGCTTCACGGAAAATACGCGTTAATGCGGTCGCGCCTGGAATGATACGTACGGATATGACCGCGTCAATGACTGAAGAGGCCAAAAAGGCGGCATGTGCAATGATACCTTTCCGCGAAATGGGCGATCCGGAGAACATCGCAGATGCTGTCGCGTTTCTTGCGGGGAATGAAAGCAGTTATATAACCGGGCAGGTGATCTGCGTGGACGGAGGAATGGCGATATGAGAAGAAGAGTTGTCATCACAGGGCTTGGCGCTGTGACGCCGATAGGAAATAACGTAAAAGAGTTCTGGCAGGGTATCAGGGAAGGCAGATGCGGGATCGCACCGATCACTTACTATGATACCTCACAGCAGAAAGTCAAACTTGCCGGCGAAGTGAAGAATTTTGAGCCGGAAAAGGTGATCGAAAAGAAGGAACTCAGAAGGATGGACCGTTTCACACAGTTTGCCCAAGTCGCAGCTGCTGAAGCAATGGAAGATTCAGGGATCGACCTGGAAAAGGTCGACAGAAGCCGCTTCGGTGTACTGGTAGCAAGCGGGATAGGCGGGCTGAACGCCATCCAGAACGAAGACCG
>CADBMM010000314.1 GCA_902795795.1 uncultured Lachnospiraceae bacterium
AAAACGTCCGTCGCCGCGGGCTCCGATCCTCTTAAGAGGATAGGTGATACGATCCGGATGGTACATGAACTGAGTCATGGCTAAAAGTCTGGAGCAGCCGCGTCCCATGTTGTACGGATGACAGGGATCGCCCTCTACTTTAACGACTTTGTCGCCTTTAACGTAGATCTTTACGCCACAGCCGCCGTGGCAGCCCGGACCGGGTGACCAGGCTGTGGAAGTCACTACGCGATCATAATCGACGCTCATAATAATTCCCTCCTGAATGCAGTTTAATTGTATCGATATTCATAGCAAATATAGTTTATCATCACAAATACAAAAACTGAAACACTAATAAAATAGCAGATGACAACCAACAAGTTGTTAAAAAACGCCCTTTGCCCTTGCGCCGGCTTTTAACAGATAGTATAATTCAGTAAAAAGAACTTCTTATTTAATATGAGGAGGCCTACATGATCAACGAACAGAAAATAAGATTGTTTCTTTCTTTAGCCGAAACACTGAATTTTACCGAAACGGCAAATCAGCTTTTCATTACACAGCAGGCTGTAAGCAAGCACATTGCGCAGTTTGAAGCCGATCTTGGTTTTCCGCTTTTTGTGCGTTCAAAACATAAGGTCAGCCTTACCCCTGCCGGTGAGCGCTGCCGGGTATTCTTCAGGGAAGAACTGGAACGAATGACGGCATTTGTAAGAGACGAACGTGATGAACAGAGCCGTATCAGCAAATCGCTGCGTATCGGATATAATAACTGGATCAAATTCGGAGGGGCCGTTGCTTCCGCAAGGGTGCGCTTCAGCAGCATGTATCCCGATATTTCGCATATACCGGAAACACAGGCGCCTGATATCCTGCAGAAAAAGCTTAGAGACAGGGAGCTGGATCTTATTCTTGTCATACGCCGATTCATAAAAAATGAAGCGGATTTTGATATCACCGAACTGGCGCATCTGCCTATGTCGATTCTGATAAAAAGAGATATGGCAGGCCATGAGGACCAGTTCACCCCGGAGCATTATTCCGGTTATCCGGTATGGATAAATTCTTTTTTAGGAGAAAGCTTTGCCGATACAAGAGCAAGAGCGCGGCAGGAACTTAAGCTTGCCGGCCTTGCGAATACTGATATCCGTGTAGTCACGAACCGCGACAGTGTTTATATCGCCGTGGAGACAGGGGAGGGTATCGCCATTTCGTGCATGGCCAGCCAGATTCCCGAAAGTATAGTAAACATTCCGGTAAGACAGGTAGATACTTTGGCGTGCGTCAGCCTTAAGTCCAACCAGAGAAAGCTTGTCAGGACTTATGCCGAGATATTAAAAGAAGAATTCGGAAAAGAAAGCTTTATTCAGTGAACGGTGCGCGGCTTTTCAGTCGCGCACATCGTACATTTTACGGCAGATGCGTTTTCCTGTCGTTGTGCGGAAGATCCGTTCGTATATGCTTCTGCAGGCTGCCGGGTCGAGGCCTTTTTCCTGCATGTTTACGAGGAAATCCGCTTCGATAAGGATCTGGAGATCCATCCCGTCGATATCGGAATATGTGTTCTGGCGGCTTATAAGATAGCATACGCGGTCTGTGACGGCTTCTTCATAGCCAATTTCATCAAGTATTTCCTTTGCCGGCGCAGGGCCGAGTTCTTCCTGGTGAGCGCCGGTATCGTCGCCGTATTTTTCCCATGAAGGTCTGGCACCTATGTCGCACATAATTGCGGCGGTCTGAAGGATGTACATCAGGCGTTCTGAAATGCCTTCGCCTTCGCCGATGAGAGTCGCAAATTCATATACTTTAAGAAAATGCTGGATGCGTCTGGCGTTTTTGCTGTCGTAATCCATCATTCTCATAATAAGATCAAAATTCTTATTCATAGTGTATTTCCTTTCATACAATATATCTGTCAACCGATGTCCGTAATTTGAAAAACAGACTATATACAATATAGCAGAGTTGAAAAATTTTTCAAGGATGAGGGAGGCTGAAGAAGAGGCTCCAAAGATCCCGTTTTCTTGACACATGCAGAAGCTGAAGGGTATAATTATCTTTCAGATATTTTGAGTGAAATCAATTCAGATACAGCGTCAAGGACAGATATTTTTAAGGGAGGTAATTGTAAATGTTTTGCGAAAATTGCGGATCTGAAATAAAAGACGGCTCGAAGTT
>CADBMM010000315.1 GCA_902795795.1 uncultured Lachnospiraceae bacterium
ATGAGCTGCAGTATCGATGAACTTCTCACGATCCATGTTATACTCTTTCGGTGCTTTGTAGCCGGCAGCCTTCATAAGGGCACGCATAGCTGCTGCAGTCTTTTCACCGATCTCTGCAGGTGTTTCTGTTCCGTCGAACTGTGCTCCGGTAGCTTCGCCGACGATCTTGACCTTCTCGGGCTCAACTTCAGCACAGAGCTTCATGCATTCCGGCTCGACTGTGATGGCATTGTATCCATGGGGTGAACCAAATCCGAAGGAGATACCGTCTGCAAGAGTATGTCCAAGGTGGCAGTCTGTATCTGCAAAAGCGATTCCGGCGAGGTTGGCAGCCAGAGCGAGCTCATGTCTTGCTTCCTTGTTCTGTCCGTCTTCAACGGCGATGGGAAGGTACTTTGTGATCTTTTCAATTGCAGCCTTTGCAATGATATCGCTTCTGGGGTTGCAGTTCTTGGCTGTAAGAGCTTCTGCTGCATGCGCATAAGCATCAAGGCCTGTGTTAGTCGTTACTCCGCGCGGAACGGTATATGTAAGCTCAGGATCTACGATGGCAAGAGCTGTATTTACAAATACTGAAGGCTTTGAACCACCGCTGGTGATAACGGCTACGTTCGTGCACTCGCTTCCTGTGCCGGCTGTCGTCGGAACAAGGATGATCGGTGTTTTAATTGTATAGAAGGTCGGCGGTGCGGTGAAATACTGCTCGATAGTACCTTCCTTCTCTGAAAGCATAGCTGAAGCCTTGGCGCAGTCCATGCTGCTGCCGCCGCCGATACCTACGAAACAGTCAACTCCGTTTTCCTTAGCTAATGCTGCGCATTCGTTTACAAGATGATCAGCAGGATCTGCCGTGATCTTGTCATAAACCAGATATTCGATTCCTGCAGCCTTGAGGCTTTCCTCGGCTTTTGTAGCGGCACCTGCAGCTTTTACGCCTGCGTCGTATACACACATGACCTTCTTGCAGCCAAGTTCCTTAACTCTTTCGCCAAGTTCCTTTATGGCGCCTTCGCCAAAGTATACGGGAACTGCCTGAGCGTATCTTGATGACATAATTGTTGTTCCTCCATAAGTAAATAAAGTATAATTCCGCAGTTAAATATAGAGTTTCTGCATCTTTTTGTCAATACAAAGGGTGACAGAGAGGACGGTCCTTTTGTTGCCAAAGGACCGTCCCCCCCTTGTCACATATTATTATTGAATTATTATTTAAGCTCAGCCGCTGCCATATAGCCTGTGCCTATTGCAGCTGCTATTCTTCCGCCCTTTACGGCATCGCCCATAAGGACGACCTTGTCAAATTCTGCCTTCAGCTCTTCTACGAGGTCGGCATTCGGACGTACTCCGAGCGATACGATAACCGCATCGAAGGTATCCTGTACGGTCTCGTGAGTATCGGTCGTTTCGAATATCGCCGTTGTGCCATCGATCTCTTTCAGCATGTGCTTCGGGAACAGCGCGATATCCATCTTTGAAACTCTGGTCATTACATCAATAAGGTTCTGGAAGAAAAGTCCGGGTCCGATGTCATCCATCATTTCATATACGGATATTTTATTTCCGGCTTCTCCAAGCAGCTCGGCGGTCTCTATTCCGGTCATTCCGGAGCCTACTACGCAAAGTTTCTTGTTTTCAAACGATACCTTTCCGGACAGTACATCAACCGGTGTGTAAACGTTTTCACCGTCGAGTCCCTTTATCGATCTGGGCATTACCGGTGACGATCCCTGGGCTACGAATACTGCATATGGTTCGATAGCCTTGATATCTTCCATGGTCGGAGCCTTTCCGGTGCGGATCTCGACGCCAAGGCTTCTTAAGGCATGCTCCTGCCATTCCTTGAGCCAGGCTGTCTTTTCCTTCTTTGGCGGCTTGCATGCGTAATTTATCTGGCCGCCGACCTTATCGTTCTTCTCAAATACGACCGGTGCAAATCCGCGCAGTGCAAGCACTCTAGCAGCTTCCATTCCGGACGGTCCGGCACCGATAACGGCTACCTTTCTTCCGGCTCCGTCTTTTGGCAGTGCTTCGGCATTGCATTTCCACTCTTTGCCCGATTCAAAGTTGATCGCGCAGCCGAAATCCGGTTTATCCGGCATGTCGGCAGACATAAGGGTTTCCATGCAATACAGACAGGAGATACATTTACGGATATCCGCATCCCTGCCTTCCTTAGCCTTGTTCGCCCACTCGGGATCGGCATTGAAGGCTCTGGCTGAGCCCATGAAATCGATAAGTCCGTCCGCTATAGCCTTGTCGGCATAAGCAGGCTCTCTGAATACTGCTGTCGCGATAACCGGTATATCAACGGCTTTTTTGACCGCTGCGGCATCACCTAACTTCCAGCCCTGGTCGAAGCTTACCGGCTCCCAGGAGGTATTCATAGTTTCATAAATACCTGCGCTGACGTTAATAGCGTCTATTCCTTTTGCGGCGAGATGTTTTGCTATCTCAACACCGTCTGCAGCTTTAAGTCCTTCTTCCGGGAGACCTGCATAATCCATATGCTCATTAACTGAAATACGCACCATTATCGGATAGTCCGGTCCCAGTTCAGCCCTTGTGCCGTCGATTATCTCATCGATGAAACGCATGCGGTTCTCAAATGATCCGCCATATTCGTCTGTCCTTTTATTCGTATAAGGACTTGCGAACTGTCCGATAAGGTATCCGTGAGCGCCGTGGAATTCTACGATGTCGACGCCTGCCTCTTTGACACGCCTTGCAGCCGAAATGAATTTTCCGACCATCTCCTTGATCTCGTCTTTGGTCATCTCATGTGTCGGCTGATGCACGCACTGGCATTCGGTAGCGCTGGGGGATTTCATGCTTTCAACGCCGTTTACTTCGGCTATGCCCTGCCTGCCCGGATGATAAAGCTGGATGGCTATTTTTGAGCCGTATTTATGCACTTCATCCGCAAGCTTTTTAAGTCCCGGAATAAACTTGTCGTCATCAGCCCACATCTGCTTTAAGTTACCTATACCGGTGCTGCCGTCGACAGCTACGCATTCCGTAATGATAAGGCCTGTGCCGCCTTTTGCCCTTGCGCCGTAAAAGGCGATATCTGCATCTGAAACGAATCCGCCGGGTTCAGCAATGTGGTTTCCCATGGCGGTCATGACGGTCCTGTTCGGGATCTCGACATTGCCGATCTTCATACTTGAAAAAAGATGCTCATACATTTTCAATAATCTCCTATTTCATATACCTTCTTTAATTTAAACCACAAAAAACGCAGGATCGCTCCGCTGCAAAACAGCACACGCGATCCTGCATATCATTACATGACAACAACAGGTTTAATAACCTTGCCTGCGAGAGAATCTTCAAACGCCTGGTCGATGTCCTTGAAGTCATAGAATTTAACAAGCTTGTCGAACGGGAAACGTCCCTGCTTGTAATAGTCTACCATCTTCGGGATGAAGGTCTTGCATACTGCATCGCCTTCTGTTGAGCCCATGATCTTGCGGCCCGGTCCCATGATATCTTGCTCGATACCGATATCAAGAGTATCCGGAGACATAGCTACTGTGCAAATGGTAGCATATGCAGAAGATGCGTTGATAGCCTGGCGAAGGACGGTTGCACGGCCGCTTGTATCGAAAGCGTATTTCGTTCCTCTGCCGCCTGTGATAGCTCTTATTGCTTCTACAGGATCGGTCTCCTTGGAGTTAACTACATCGGTCGCTCCCATCTCAAGAGCGAAGTCAAGCTTCTCCTGATGTCTGCCGACAGCGATGATCCTCTGGCATCCTACGATGCGGGCAGCCATGATCGCTGCAAGGCCTACGCCGCCAACACCATAGATAGCGATCGTGTCGCCGAAGCCGGCTTTAAGTACATTTACGACAGAACCGAAGCCTGTTAAGAAGCCGCATCCGAGCGGTCCTAAAAGGCGAAGATCAACATCAGGATCTACGACGCATACCTGATTCTGATTTGCGACAGCATACTCTGCAAATGAGGACTGACCGAAGAAGCAGGAAATATCCTTGCCGTCTTTTTTATGAAGTCTTGTGGTTCCGTCTGCAAGTCTTCCCATGAAGTTGAGCGGATACCAGGAATCGCAGCGTGCCGGATGTCCGCCAAGACAGTTTTCGCAGACTCCGCAGTGCTGGTATGAGAGGACAACATGATCGCCGGGTTTGATACCTTTTACCATAGGTCCGACTTTCTCAACGATACCGGAGCCTTCATGTCCCAGAACACCCGGGATCGGCCACGGAGCCATCTGATCGCGTGCGCCAAGGTCTGTATGGCAGCATCCGCAGGCAACTATCTTGACAAGCACTTCATCGGCTTTCGGCTCGTCAAGCATTATCTCTTCAAATTCAAATTCACCTTTTACATTAGTAACAGCAGCTTTGATAAGCATAGCGGTAACGTCCTCCTTATATATGATTTGTGTATACAATTAAGTTCTATCTAAAAAATATACCATAATCTCAGACGATTTCCAAGAGATTTATGTTTATATTGACAACGCTTTACTTTTTTCAATACGTATTTTCGACATGCTGCGCTTTGTGAATCAAAGTGATGGCACTTTATCCCGCTTTTCCATTAGCCTTGTTTTCTCAAAAACAGCAAGGCTGCCGCAAATGCGGCAGCCCTGCATATTTTTAATCAAATCAGAATAGTTTTTATAACTTATCAGACAATGCCCTGAGCGATCATGGCGTCTACGACTTTTTCGAAGCCGGCGATGTTAGCGCCTGCTACGTAGTTGCCCTTCATGCCATACTTGTCAGATGCTTCAACGATGGCTTTGGTGATGCTCTTCATGATGCCGTGAAGCTTCTCGTCGACCTCTTCTGCAGACCAGCTGAGACGCTCGGAGTTCTGGGACATCTCAAGAGCTGATGTAGCAACGCCGCCGGCGTTTGCAGCCTTGGACGGAGCGACGATGATTCCATGCTCCATGAGGTATTCTGTAGCTTCAAGAGTTGTGGGCATGTTAGCGCCTTCGCAAAGAGCTGTCAGGCCGTTAGCTACCATTGATTTTGCATCTTCAAGCTGGATATCATTCTGCGTTGCGCACGGAAGAGCGATGTCGGCCTTGACCTGCCATACGCCTCTGCCCTCATGATATTCAGAATTCGGACGATACTTCTTGTATTCGGTAAGTCTTGCTCTGTTGACTTCCTTGATCTCTTTAACAGCTTCGACATCGATTCCGTCCGGATCGTATACCCAGCCGTTGGAATCTGAGCATGTAAGTACTTTTGCTCCGAGCTGAGTAGCTTTTTCCATTGCGTAGATAGCAACGTTTCCTGAACCTGTTACGAGGCAGGTCTTGCCTGCAAGGTCGATGCCGTTATATTTAAGAAGCTCCTGTGTAAGGTAAAGGAGTCCGTAACCTGTAGCCTGTGTACGAACGAGTGATCCGCCAAAGGAAAGGCCTTTGCCTGTGATCCATCCTTCATAGGAGTTTGTAAGACGCTTGTACTGTCCGAACATATATCCGACTTCACGGCCGCCTACGCCGATATCGCCGGCGGGAACGTCGATGTCTGCTCCGACATATTTGTAAAGCTCGTTCATGAAGCTCTGGCAGAATGCCATTACTTCTCTGTCAGATTTGCCCTTGGGATCGAAATCGGAACCACCCTTTGCTCCGCCGATAGGCAGTGTAGTAAGAGAGTTCTTGAAGATCTGCTCGAATCCAAGGAACTTGATAGTTCCGAGCGTTACTGACGGATGGAAACGAAGTCCTCCTTTGTAAGGCCCGATGGCATCGTTGAACTGTACGCGGTATCCGGTGTTGACCTGTACCTGTCCGTTATCATCTACCCATGATACTCTGAACTTGATCTGACGGTCAGGATTGGTGATCCTCTCAAGGATAGCAAGCTTTCTGTATTTCTCTTCGTTTGCATCCACGACCGGTCTGATGGATTCAAGTACTTCTTTTACCGCCTGGATAAATTCCGGTTCAGCGGGGTTTTTGGCGATCACATCAGCGATCACTTCATCTACATATGACATTTGGTGGCCTCCTATTTCAAAAAATTCTCATAAAGTATATCACCATGATAAAGCGTTTGCAAGTTCTGATATTAATTCTTGCAAATTTTGTTATTTTCAGCCTATAAAGCCGGTGTATTATGACTTATTTTTATTCTTATGTTTCAAAATCTGAAGAACGATCGGTATCGAGATATTATTTTTTATGTAGGGGTTTCTTTTTTCCTTAATTAAGTGTTATAATAGGCTCCGTATGCGGGTACTATTTACCCGCGAAAATGATTTTCCGTATAATGAGGTGTATAATAATGTCTGAAGAAACAATGAGCATGGAAGAACTCGATGAGGCCGTTGAGAAATCCTTTGATACATTCAAGGACGACGACAACATCTGGGTAAAAATGAAAAAGGCCATGGACGAGAAGGAAGTCCTTACCGTCACGACCGACAAAGCAGCTGTAAAGGGCGGCGTAACAGTTACTGTCGATGGAAAAAGAGCATTTATTCCGGCATCACAGCTTGCTCTTACAAGGGTAGACAATCTTGAAGACTACCAGGGCAAAGAGCTTCAGGTGCGCGTAATAGAAGTCAGTGAAGAAAAGAACCGTCTTATCTTCTCTTCAAAGGCAGTGCTCCGCGATTCTGCAAAGGCAGATGCCGAGGCGCGTTTAAATGCCATCGAGCCCGGCACGATCCTTGAAGGAACTGTTGATTCCATCAAGCCCTACGGTGCTTTCATTAAAATCGACGATTTTATCACCGGTCTTGTTCATGTTTCCCAGATCTCTGCTAAACGTATTAAGGATCCTTCAGTTGTTCTTAAAGAAGGCGAGACCGTCAAGGTCAAGGTCCTCAATGTCAAGGACGGCAAGCTCAGCCTTTCCATCAAGGCCCTCACTGCTCCGCAGGCTGAGGAAGAAACAAAGAGCGAAGATTCTGAACTTCGTCATGTAAAGATCCCGAAGGCAGAACCGCTCGTACAGAACATGGGCGATCTTCTTAAAGGATTCAAGCTCAACTGATAATTAAATACAAAAGGCGGAAGGGAAATCTCCCTTCCGCCTTTTTTGTGACAAAAGAACCGGTCCTTCTGTCACCGTTTATAAAATGGCGACAGGGAAATGTCCCCTGTCGCCATATAATTATCTTTTCAACTCGCTGTATGCAAGAACAGTATCTTCAAAGTTTCCTGCCGAATCTCCTCTGGCCATGGCTGTTACCAGATAATATTCATCGCCGTAGAATGTAGCTGCACTTACAAGGCATCTTCCAGCTTCTTCAGTAGTACCGGTCTTTCCGCCTAAGAAGACTGCGCCGTTGGCGAATGTGGTATCGGCCAATCCTTCATAAACAGTGCTGTAAAGCGTTATCCCCTGAGGATGAAGATCTGTGGGGATGGTCTGGAATGTAGCTGTCGCTACGATATTTCTGAAGTCGGTATTCTCCATGCAGTACTGCATGAGCAGGCACATGTCATGGCAGGTCGTATAGTTATTTTCGTCGTGCAGACCGATGCAGTTTGTAAAATGAGTTCCCTGAAGGCCTATCTCTATGGCTTTTTCATTCATCATTTCTACAAACGCTTCTTCCGATCCGGCAACTGCCCTTGCGAGAGTTTCGCAGGCATCTGCTCCCGAAGGAAGCATAGCGCCGAATACGAGGTCGAGTACACGTACGACTTCAAATGCAGAGAAACCGGCCATAGATGCTTCCGCAAGGAAACCGGGATCGATATCCTGCTGCAGGACCTGAACCTCCTGAAGAAGGTCAAGGTTTTCGAGGGCAATTATCGTCGTCATGATCTTAGCCATTGACGCCGGATACATCCTGTCGTTCATATGCAGATCGAGAAGGGCCTGTCCGTCCGATTTTCTTATCATGCAGGCAAATACGCTCTGCAGATTGTCGTTCGGGAGCATATCTTCAGGCGCTATCGTAGGCACTGGAGTTGGAGTAGGCTCCTCCGTGACCTCAGGTGTCGGTTCAGGCGTAGGCACCATGGATGTTGGCAGCGGCGTTACACGAGCCTTAGCTGTGGCCTCCCACAGTTCCTGCTTCGTGACCTCCTCTGCGTAAAAATTATATCCGAAATAACCAAACGCGCCCAGGGCGGCCAGAAGAAGTATTACTGCTATGATAAGCCCTGCCGGTGATTTCTTTTTTTCCTGTTCAGGTTCCACTTGCGGTTCCCCCTTTAATGAATATTTTTACTAATACATAATTGAATCTATTATAAATAAAAAACCATATTACGTCAACAACGGAACTTGAGACGGCGCTCTTGTCTTTGACTGCTGTTTTTGGCATAATTATTTTTGATAAAACACTTTTGCGATCAGCATATTCTTTAATATTAAACAGTCCGTGAAGGATTTATTCCGGACTGTCGGAAAGGCAGGAAAACCATTATGTCAGAGCATGCCGGTAACCGGTGGTATAAATGCGATCTTCATCTTCATACAACAGCAAGCCGATGTTATCTTGACAAGGAGGATACTCCTAAGGACTGGGTAAACCGCGCTATCGAACAGGGACTTTCCGCCGTCGCCGTGACCGATCATAATAATTATCTCGGAATCGGGGCGATCATGGAGGAAGGCAAAGCAAACGGCCTTGCAGTTTTCCCTGGTACAGAGATCACCTGCGATTCCACTAAAATCCATATACTGGTAATTTTCGATACGGACAAACGCGAAGAGACCGTCCGCGATTTTCTCATACGCTGCGACATAGACAGCGATCATTTCGGCGATCCTGACGGCACCGGCATGAGTGTCTTCGAAGTCTGCGAGATCGCAAAAAAGCGCGGCGCTCTGGTCATTGCGGCGCATATCGACGAATTCAACTCTATAAGTTCTATGAACGTCGCAAACCTTGAGAGACTTTTTGACGGCGGTTATATAGACGCCGTCCAGGTTACGAACGTGCCGATATGGAGACAATACGAGATCGATAAAGATGAAGATGCGATGAACAAAGCCCTCGCAGAAAAATACGGTGCCGACGCAACGCCCCAGGAGGTCGACCGCTGGCGCAAATGCTACAACCGCGCAAAAGCAGCCGGGCTGCCGATGCTTGCATTCTCCGACAATCCACGGTCTGCGTCGGAAAGCAAGCACGGCCTTTGGGGGATCGGATCTGTATATACCTGGATCCA
>CADBMM010000316.1 GCA_902795795.1 uncultured Lachnospiraceae bacterium
CGCATCCACAGCACTTGCTGCCGCATTTGTCTCTGATGCAGATGCTGCTGATGCTGAAGATCCCGCAGATGTTGCGGATGACGCCGCCTGCCCTGCACTTTCAGCTGCCGCTGCTTCTGATTGAGCCGCATTTGTTTCTGATGCTGATGCATTATTTGCACTTGCGTTTGCGCTCGCAGCGGCGGAACCGGCCGCTGCCGCGTATCTTTCCGCACTGTCTTGTGCCGTTACCGCCCTGGCATATGCCTCTTCAGCTGTGTCTTTAGCCTCATTCGCAATATCTTTCGCATTATTCGCCATCTCAAGGATCTGCACGTATATACTCGGTGTCGGCTCTGTTCCGATCGATCCTGTAGGCGTCCCGCGCTTGATGATGACCTTGTCTCCCCATACAGTGGGCATTATGCTGCCGTCGCCCTTCGTGCCGTACACGCCTATTTTGAGCGGACCATCAGTCTGCAAAACCTCCCATGGGATTCCAGCCTTGCCATCTACAATAACCTTCTCAATGGTTTGTCCGGACCCTTCGAAGACCGCTGTTTTATTCCAGTCCGCCCACGCCGAGTCAAAAACAAATTCGATCTCATAGACTCCAACCGATTTTGACACTACAAGCGACCGATCTGAAAAGCTAAAATGCTGTCCACAAATTATTGCCTGCATCAATTTCCTCCTTCATCGTTATACGTTAATTTTAATGTTGCTCCATAACCGACATTTGCCAGGGCCACGACACACGTTAGCCCAGTCCCAAGATCCCGGTTTCCGTCTTCAGATCCCAGGCTCCATGAGAAGTCTGCTGCGGGAAGCTGTGATGTTACATCCTGCGTTCCTTTCATCATTTTCCCGATGAATGTCACTGATGACGCATTCCTGGATGCCTCTTCTATGGACAGTCGATAGCCTAGATAGTTGACCTTCGTTTCAGCATCTTCCGCCGCTTTGTTCGCTTTTTTCGCTGTTTCCGTTGCGGTCTTGGCAGTATCCTTTGCATCCTTTGCCACCGTGTCATCTGATGGAGGCGCCGTGGAATTGCCGATGACGTACGCCGATCCACCCGATACCCTGACCTTTACAGTGTCGCCCGGCTTGCAAGCTATAGTCATTTCCACCGGAGTTTCCTGTACACCCCCAGGTATGCGTACCCATGCCGTAGAACCTTTTGTCCGGAGCACAGTAGCCGTAGTATCATATGCAGAAGTCTTCTTCGAGCTATTTATCGCATCGGCTATATACTTGAAAAAGCTCATATCATTACTCCTTCTTCTTCTGTATGAGCACCTTCTCCTAATGTAATCGTCTGTGAAGTGATCCTGAAATCCGCATCTATCTTCTGCTGCGGATAATGTATCCTCACTATATCTCCCGGAACAGTCTCCGGGTCAAACCTCTTGGTGTAACTGACCGTCCGCGCCGGCGCTTGCAGCTCTTTTAGCCTTCGCATGGCATACTCTGCAATACTCTCCCCGGAGGTAAGCGCACAGTCTGTTTCTTGTTTCCAAACTGGACGGCCTCTGTTTTGTATTGAGAAAGGCGAATCATCTGCTTCATCTTTCGCTACAGCCACAAACTCGTCTTTGATCGCCCGAAAGCAATTCGGCACAGAAAACAGATCCTGTTCGTCCGTTACATTCGGCTTCAGCACATCGATATGTGCGTTATCGTATGTAGCTAATGCTTCGGACGCTTTTGGAAGGATCTGGATCTCTCCGGCTCCTGTGATTCTCAGCCTCCAGCCTATCGACTGTAGGATCTTATACGCCATGGTGAGTCCGTTTTCATCGTTCTCAGCGATCAGGTTGCTGGATAATTTCGGTGAAACTCCGATTACATTTACCGGAGCGACTACGGAAAGCAGTTCTTTTATAACAGATGCCCCAACAGCTCCCGCCGGAGCATACCATCCTCTTTCGAGAAGAATATCTTCTGCTGGCTTTAAAACCGAAAAGCACTCAGCTTCCCTGTTAAGCAGGCGACCTGTCCATAAGTTCCGAGGGCATGATAAAAGGCCGGTAAAAAGCGGAGCTCTCGCCCCGCTTCCCATCTTTGTTGCTACAAGGTATATTCGTACCCACCGCTCTATCCCCTGCGGGATATCGCCAAGGCTCAGATTGGCAGATTCGCAAAGGTTCGTATCGACCTTTGATATGGATCCGCCCTTGATCTCATATTTGTCAACGTCTTTCCATGTAACAGGATCGACCGTTGTCATATAATATCTTGCTGTGTATCCTTCGGTCCAAATCATGGTTCCTGTTCCTCCAGCTCTATGCCGTCCAGATCTTCCGAATCCACGCGGGTAACCGCAAGCGTAAACATGACTTGCTCCCATATGTCATGGGTCTTCTGTTCGCTGACCTGTATGTCGCACGCAAAACCCGAGCCTTCTGGCGTTCTTATATGGCATATACCGGGATAGTCAGCTAATCTGCGGAGTCCTTCAATCGTTTCGTCGTCCTCGCCGGCGAAAAGGACTACGGAATATGTTCCTGTTCTTGTCACCGCTGGGTTCCAATCTCCTTTTTGGGCTCCGCCCAAATAATTGGTGACCTGGAAATCTTTTGCCCATCCATTTGAAAGATCGATGTCGTATGGAAGGACGACCTGTTGCCCGTCAAAATCTACGATGATAGAATATTCATCTATTCCGCCTTTAACATCAGTCCACGCCGGTCTGCTGTCAGCCGTTATATAGTCACCGTTCAACGTCCTATCCACCACCCTATATCCGTAATCTCCGATATTAGGATATGGATCCACGTATGTAACTCCGAATGCCCCGCCTTTAATGATCTGCTGCGGCTTGTCTGCTGATAACCTGTATATATCGCAGACATCTCCGGCTGCATAGCTTTCCGGAGCTGTCGCCGTTATCTTTGCTATACCGTCTTCTATGATGCATATTACAGTCGGTTCTTCAGCCTGGTGCGTCCAATGAACTTCAAAAGGTATCTGAACACTTGCGCTCTGACCGTTACCGTCCTGTACAGTTGCGATAAGGTTATACGACGCCCCGTCATCCAGAGCGCCGATAACCATGTTCTCTGTTATTGTTATGGCTGCTTCTCCCGTCTGGCTGTACGATACTATCGTTTCCCCATGGAATCCGTCCTGTATCTTTTCATCCGGACGGATCATGTGATATTCTTCCGCTCGTTCTATCGCCACAACGGTCTGACCGCCTGCTCCAGCCCCTGTTACCGTCAATGTTAACGGTATTGCTGAAAGCACGCGTACATTTCTACCATCTATGGATGTGGTCGGTAAATCATTGGTCGTAACATTGCACGTAACCGGAAGTGCCACAGCTACCGCTACAGGATCGCTCCACTCTGACCATTGTTCAGATCCAGACACTACTCTTACACAAAGGAAGTAGGTGCTTTCAACTTCCCACTCAGACGTATCTACAGCGACATGCTGGTCCGTTTCTGTGTGTGCTATAACTTCTCCGTATGTAACTGTAGAGCCGTTCACAGAAGCCATGCAGAGCTCTGCGTAAGCCTGGGGAGTGCCGTCATTTGAAATATATCCCCATGATGCACTTAAAGCCCCTCCCTTAGCAATCACTCCAGCTGTAAGGTTCAGCATCGGTATGTCCGGAGCGTCTGAAAGGAGCACTGTTACCATGTCGGAATAAGGACCGAACGTGATCTTTTCGTCCTCCGTCTTGCCAAGTCTCACGCGGAAATACCATCGCTGACCGGTCTCAAGGTTACTGACCCTCCACTTTGCCGCATATATCGAATTGATCAAGTACGTTTCCGGACCATCCGTGGATTCCCAGGCATTCGGGTTCGTCGCCCAAGATAACTCAGCTGTGTCAGCTTCTTCCCATGGCCAGTCCCACGTAACTATCACCTCTCCGGTCACTTCCGACCTTACTGCGGTTATATCACTCGGCGCCTGTGGCACGGAGCCACCGTTCCATACATATTTACTGACCATGTTAGCCATCACGGCATACTGGGTAACCCCATCCGCCCTGGTCTTCGCTTCGTAACTGCCCTGGACAGCTCTGACCCCAAAAGCAATTGCACTCTCCTGCGACCAGTCCGGGCATTGCACGGTAACTGATGTAGAGCCGTGTGGAATAACACCGCAGACATAATCTCTAGAAGGCTGCGAAGATCTCCTATATACGACCTCCAGAAAACTGTCCGGAACCGCTGATTCGTTCGTGGCTGTGATCGTTGCCCGATACGTCGAATCATTCGTCGATACAGTGACCCCCGAAGGATCTGCAAGCGCTCCGGAATGCACGAGCTCCGGATCTGAATATGTCGTATCTGTTCCGTGTATAGTAACTACTCTTACCCATAAGCACTGGTCTTCCGCCGGTGCATCATCTATAGAGCAGATGATCTTGTCTGCTTCGGATGTATATGCCGTAGAGGATCCGTCCTTCCACGAAGCCCCCACAGGAGTCTCCTGCCCTGCTGCCGGCTCTGCAATCAGGTACTGTACCGTTGCAGTCTCTATCGGGTTCATTGCGTCCGCCTTCACAGACCATCCGACAGTGATCCGCGTTGTTGTACCACTTACCTCAGCGCTCGTGTCTGTAATTACGGCTTTATTTGGGATCGCGAATACCCTCTTCGTATAGACCCACGCAGACGGTCCGGCCGGTCCTCTTGACCTTGCCCTGAACCATCTTGTGTGCGATCCTTCCTGTATTACCGTCGTGTCTTCTGTAATGTTTACACTGTCGTTTTCTTCAGCGGACGTTCCTGTCTGCCATCCACTCGCCTCTGTATCCCAGGATAATTTTGACCCGTCAGTAACATTACAAGCAGCTACAAGTATTGACTGCCATTCTATGTCTGTAAACGGTGCATTATCGCTATTAGAAATATCAGCGTCCCATTCAAAGACCGTAATATTATTATTCGTCCTATCTGGTTCCGCCGACAGCTTCGGTGCCCGAGGAGAAAGAAGTATCATGTCTGTAGCGTTAAAATAGCTCCAGTCATAATACCCGCCGCTGTCAGGCCCCTGCCTTCCCCGGATCCAGAAGAAAAAGCGTGTCAACCGTTTCTCTGTGACGTAAGGATAATAATCAGATGCACGGAGCGTTACCGTTAATTCTGTGGCACTTGCCTCTACAGGAAGCGGGAAAGGACCTTCCGTGTACTGGGCGTTGATATCTCTGTACCACTGGAAGCCCTGGCCTGCATCATGGTTCTTTGCCTGTTTCTTCCAGCTCGCAATGAACTGCATCCCGTTTCTTTTGATCGATAACCCTGTCGGGTACGCTGTTATAGCCATTTGTTATACCATCCTCATATAACTCTTTAAAGCTCTGCCGAATTTTGTTCCCCAGGCTTCTGGATCCTCAGCGCCGTTTACAGTCATCTGCACGTTGACGGTGCCGCTCGCCGCAGAGCCTATTGCTTCTGAGATGTAATCCTTTAAAACATCTATCGGGAGCACAGCCTCTGGTCCGGCTTCGCCTACGCCGATCGGTCCTGCTGCAGTATCGAAAATCGTGGGTTTTGTAAACACGCCGCCTTTCGCATACCAGCTGACGCCCACGACCGGCACCTGACCTGTCTTTGCGTCAAATGTTCCCGACATGTGAAAATGCGGCAAGATGATATTCGGACCTCTTAACGTCTGCGTCAGCGCTCTTCTCAATTGATCAATATAACTGTATGCCGTGGCAACAGCTGAGCTCATCTTTGATCTGATGTCATTCACAATAGATGTCATTGAATTGCTTACGCCTTCGGCTGCTTCCCCAGCTTTGTCGGAGATCCCTGAAAAGTCGGCTTCCTCAGATGCTGCATCTCCGATGTCCTGTGCTGCGGTCGTTACATCTTCTTCGCCATCGTTTAAACCTTCACCAGCAGCAGCGGCGTAATCTTTGCCGGCCTGCGTATATGCAGCGAGTGTTTCTGTGGCAGCAGTTATCTGCAGGTTTTTATCGTAAAGTGCTACGATCTCTTCGAACTGCCCGCTGCCATCATTCATCGTGTCTACAAGGGTCTGGACAAGGTTCGCAGCGCCCGGTCCCATTTCAAGTATCGCGTCGTAGACCTCCTGTGTCATCTTCTCGCCTACCTGTGTGGCTAAAAGCTGCATGTTGCCCATCCATGTTGATAGCTGCTGGTACTGGCTCACAAGGTTCGTGTATATCTCGTCGGCGGTTATCTCCACACCGCCGTCAAATGCTTTTAAAAGGGATACTGATCCAGCTACAGAGTCACTTATTGACGTCTTCTGGTCTTCATAAGCCTGCTTAATACGCTCTGCTGCCGCCTCTGCAGCTGCCGCCTGCTCATCATATGCAGCCGTCTGATCTTCTATTGCGTCTTCGTTATCCTCAAGCGCTCCGGTAGTGCCTTCCGTGGCTTCGATGACCGAATCCTGTCCGTCGGCGGCGGCTTCGGCGCTTTCGCTCAGCCCGGTGTATCTGTCACCGACTTCAGCCAGGGCTTTATCTATCTCATCCATCTCGGTTTCAGCGGTCTCGACAGCTTTAGTGGCATCTTCCTGTGCCTTTGTTGCCGCTTTAAGGTCGTTGTTAGTCCTGATCAGGATCTGGTCGGTACTTAACATTTCGCCGTTCCATTCATGCATGGAGTTAGCGGCAAGGCTCTCGGCAGTGGCGCGATTCTTTTCCGCTTCCGCTACCGCGTTTTCTGCCCTGACCTGCTGCAAAGTCGCGTCTGTCCAGGCTTTTACGGCTTCTGTCCTTGCGTCAGCCATAGCCTGCTGAATGATCAAAGCTTCGGTGTTGTCGAACATTTTAACCAGTTCGTCGTTAGTGAGGTTCAGTTTCCCACTCACCGTATCATACGCATCTGCAAGCCCCGGCATAACACTGCTTAACGCTTCAACGGCAGATTTCATCTGGTATTTTTGGAGCTCTGACAATTCCTCCTGACTGTTTAGCTCCAGTATGATGCTCCTATATGCCTCCAGATCGCTAACGGACGATGTTGCTTCATCCATCGTATCTTTGACGTTATCAAGGCTGTCCTGGATAGCATCGGTAGATTCAGATATGTCATCTATGAATTTCTGCAGATCGGTTTTGGCGGTTACGTTCTCTACGATACCCTCGATTGTATCTGTTATGCCATTGACAACCTCTGTCGTAAGCTGCGCAGCTCCCCTAAGTGGTCCTTCGAATATCGAAAACAGCTCAAGCCCAAGTCCCTCAGCTGCAGATCCAAGCGCCTTCATGTCTCCGGCAAGGTTATCGTTCATGACCTTTGACATTTCAGAGGCGGTTCCCTGGCAGCTTTCAAGAGCTTCGGTATAGTCCTCAAACTGGGTCTTACCGTCTTCCGTGGCGGCGGATAACTGTCCCATGATGGCAGCAAATTTCGAATACTGGTTCGTTCCGGCTATCGTCTTCGCTACCGCGGCCTGCTCCTTCTGGGTCATGCCGCTCCATGCTCTGGCTGTTCCTAGCAGAATTGATGACAACGAATTCATGTTGCCGTTCGCATCGTACACCTCTACTCCGTATTTATGCAGTACGCCAGCGCTGTCCTTTGCGTTCGTTGCCAGCCTTGTCATGATCGTTGAAAGGCCGGTTCCTGCTTCACCGCCCTTGATACCGGCGTTCGCAAGAACCATCAATGCTGATGTGGTATCCTCGACCGAATAGCCTAAAGATGCTGCGGTAGACGCTACATTCTTATATGCCTCTCCCAGCTGCTCAGTGCTCGTATTGGAATGTGACATCGCATACGTCATCTGGTCTACGAATCTGCCGCTGTCTTCTGCAGAAAGCCCGAATGCCGTCAGATAGTCCGTTACGATATCCGAAGCCTTAGCGAGATCCATTTCTGATGAAGCTGCCAGATTCAGCACCCCGTCTATTCCGGAGAGCATATCTTGTACATCCCAGCCGGCAAGAGCCATGTATCCGAATGCATCAGATACATCTGTAGCAGAAAAGATTGTTGATCGGCCTAATTCTTTAGCTCTTTCCTCAAGCGCGGCCATTTCTGCGCTCGTGGCTCCGGATAGTGCCTGGACATGGGATAATGATGCAGTGAATTCAGTGCCAAGGTTTATTATTGCCTGTACTGCTTCCTTTATCTTCTGAGTTAGAAAAGAAATGCCCTGAGACGCAAGGTTGGCGACTATATTCCCAACGGCCACAGTCTTACTGCTTAGGTTGCCGGCTGCCTCTCCCATGTCCTGCAGGCCTTCTTTACCCTGATCCGTCCCTGCTTTGAAACGCTTCAGCTCCTCAGTTGTTTCATGTAATTCAGTCGTAAGTTTCTGCTCTTCGGTTTGCGCTTTGATCAGCTTGGTCTGCCAGTCCTGCACCTCAGTGCTGTTTTCACCATATATTTCTTTGGCTACCCTGAGTTTTTCTGAAAGTGCATCCTGTTTCTCAATATTGGCTTCAAGCTGCGCCGTAAGGATTTTGTCTTTGTTTTCAAGATAGGCAGCGCTATCACCTGTGTTCTTGAACTCGGCCTCGTTAAGCGCAAGCGCTGCCCGCAAAGAAGCCATAGTCTTATTGGCTTTGGTAATACCTTCGGTAAATTCCTTGGTTTCTGCAGTAAATTTAATTTTCGCTTCTCTGTTGGCCATAACGTATCCTTTTTATGTTTCTCGATCAGGTAAAAGCATTAAACCGCAGGTTTTCATTGCCTGCGGTCATTTTTTCTTCCTCTTCGCTTCCATTTGCCTGTTCATCCATTTTTCAAACGCCTGTTTGTTAGCGGCAGCGGTCTTTACGAAACCAATGTCGCTAAACCAGAAGACATCTTCTGAGAGTCCCATTATTTGGACATATAATGTGTAATAGTCCTCTATCTCTTCAGGCTCCCAATCGGGCAAAGGGACGGCGCCCCCCTTTCCCTTCATTACCCTAAACGCCTTCTGGAAAGTCAGTTTTTTGGGTCGGTGTTAAGCGCCCCGTATACCTGCCAGATCCGTGCCCTTGACTCCTTTACATTCATCAGGAACTCTTCATAACTCATTACGTCCGGCATCTTTTCAAGATTCGCGCACAAATATGCGACATATATGACGTCTACAGCGTCAAGATCTGTCTTAACGCCTTCGGAGTTGATCTTCTGGTATCTTTTATATTCTTCTTTGTGCTTTGCGCGAAGCTGATTCAATCTATAAAAATTCAGTGTAAGATCCACTGTTCCGTTCTTCATTTCAAACTGCACTACGCTGCTGTTTTCCATCTTTTCCTCCTGATTTGGGAAAAACTGCTCCGGGGACGATCCCCGAAGCAGTGGTTAATTATTTGGTCTTTCCTTTTGATTTTGTTTTCTTCTTTTCAGTAGCATCTGCTACCTTTTCTTCCGCAAGCTCCGGCTCCGTTTCTTCTGTAGGTGCCGGTTTCTCTTCAGTCACCTTTATAAGGCCAGCATCTTTCCCCTGGATCTCTATGATCCTTTTATCTGTAAAATCAATAAGCATGCCGGGCTTGTAAAGGGTCCCGGTATGCTTATCGACAAACTGGCGGATTATTTCTACCTTCATAGGCTGCTCCTTTTAGGCGCTCTGCTGCATCAGGGTTGAAGATGCAGCCGTCATCCAAGTGTTTTTTGTCAGGCTTCCGGTTGTCGGCAGCTCTGATGCAAGGGCTTCATACATGATCATGCCGTATGAATCTGCGGAAAGGTTAAAAGTCATGTCGACTTCAGCAACCTCGTCAGCCTCTGAATCCACAGACCTTGAGAACGAAGCCGAAACTGCGGACGGATAGTATTTATACTTCACATCACCATCTTCATCCTCGACCTTCATCGCGATCTCAACTGTCGGCAGCTTCATGATGCCCTTAAGGCCTGAAACGCCTGTTGCCAGAGATCCTGCAGTTCCTGTTACCATGCCCTGCAGGGTGTTGTAAAGCTCCCTCGGCATGTGAAGGGAAAGCGTAAGCGTCCCTGATCCGGCCTGGCGGGCGATACGCTTTACAACAACATTCGACTTTGCCTTTGTGACGGTCCTGCGTTCATATTCCTCCGATGCGGAGCCTGCACCGTCTACATTTACGTAAGCTTCAGCGCCTGACGGTTTGAAGGCTACTTCCGCTACTGTATATTCGCTGAATACTCCCTGAAAAACTGTATCCATCATTTACCTCCATTAAAACGTTCTGTTAATCGTTCTATGCATTTATTAATTACTTCCGGGCTCGCGTTCTGCGCTCCTCTGTACATGAATTCCTGCCCGCCGGCATGGTGAAGTGTATTCGATCCATCATCCGGGAAATACAGGTATCCATATTTGCCTCTGGCGACTACGGTTACCGAAAGGCTATCATTGTCCTGCTTAAAAGCTCCTGGCATGGCCAGACGTGCAGCAGCCGCTTTGCCTTTCCACTTTCTTCCTGACGACGGGATCAGCGGAGCAATCCTTTTTTTGATCTCCTGAGCTCCTTCGCCATGAAGTACATCATCGATTATCTCTCCGGAGCCGGCTCCGAATCTTTCGATCGCCTCGTTGATCCTGGCGAACTCGGAAACGTCCATCGTGAACCAACCATCAGCCAACGTTCACTTTCCTCGCTTTCTTAAACGGGATCGTCGCGATCTCTACTACAAGCTGGGTGTCGCCTTTGACCGTATAGTTGTATTCCACATCACCATTCAAAGACAATCCTGGCACGGCTTCTTTCAAAGCCTCAATTACTGCGTATACATAATCCTCCGCGACGTAGTTTTCATGCACTACATGCACCTGGAACGTCTCGATATATCTTGAGTTGCTGTCAGTGTGGATCGGAGCCCGGTTGAATACGAAATAATTCCACTCTTCAAGTGCCTGAGCTGTGCACATCCCATAAAATACGCCGCCTGCAAAAGGTGCGTCCGGATCTGCTGCCAAACTCTCCAGCGCATTCTTTATATCGTCAAGAATCATTTCCCAGCCTCCTGTTCTCTTGCATGTAAACGAACATCTTCATGCCGTTGACGTCCGGATCCACCTGATATACGTCGTACAGCATTTCACCGATCACCGCCTGCAGCTTGGAATTCACGTCAGCATGGTAAGGACACCTGATCTTAAGGTTCAAGGTCTTGTCAAGGCTCTCGGCAAATTCATAATCCCGCTCGCGGATATTCATCCGGTCATAAGCGAGCGTAACGATAACGTCATAGTCTGCCGCACTCCTGGTGTTCTTAAACGCCGCGAAAGAGCTTGCCGCTGTCTCCTTATGCCGGACGAACTTCACGTATCCGTCCCGATACGCCGGGATCTGTTTACTCGCCTTCATCCGAATCATCCCTTTCTGCTTCGTATCTCTCACGAGCGATGAGGAGCGGGCCTTTATAGGCCTGCTCAAATTCCTCCTGCGTTAATCCGTTGTAAAGATACAGGCACAGGTTCAGATATAAGTCAGCTTCACGGCCAGTTACATCGTCCTGTTCAAACGTGATGTTTGATCCGAGATAATCATTCAGGATATACTCGGCGCGAGCCATGATATCAATGACTTCAGCCGTCGTATCAACAGCTTCCCATGTTATTTTAAGATGCCGTTCGACGGCCTCTGTCGTGATCACCATTTCTTAACTCCTTATCAGGCTGTTGCAACCTCAATATTCTTCACGCGGATATATGCCGGCTCAAGGCTGGCGATTCCGGCGCGTACAAATGAGCTGTTGTCAAATGCGCGGCCATTCGCGTATGTGATGGCCTTGAAGGTCCTCATGTCTTCGATGAATTTCGCTTCATCTGATACGAAGACCGATCCGTCCTTAGGAGCTGCAAGACCGACTGTGTACTCGGATCCGAATCCTAAAATAGCGTGACCGGTAGTCAGCGCTGCCGAGGGGATGATCTTACCCGGTACAGGAAGTACGCCGCCAACATACTGGCCCATTGCGTTCATGACCGTGGTAGCGGGCATGATCTTCTTCCAGTAATCGACTGCCGGGCAGATGAAGAGCAGGTCATTCATGTTGGTCTTTGCAACGCCGTTATCTGATATCGCAATATTGTTCCCGATAAAGGCTCCCATCGTTTCCGGATCCAGAGAGGCAAGGGCAACTTCGGTCTTCTGGGCGTATACACCGTCTGTGACGACCGCCTGTGCATCAACCTTTCTATCCATGCCGATCGGCTGATCTTTTCCGGTACCTGATATGATGGCTGCTTCAAGTGCTACGGCAATGCTGTCGGAGAGGATCTTTCTTACATACGCATCAAGGAATGTCGCACCCATGCGGATAAGATCCTGTGGAAGCAGTGCGTAGCATGAAAGCTTTGCCTGTGTAAGATCTATGATCTTAAATGCCGATGTGATCTCCTGCGTGATCTGCGCCGGAATATGTCCC
Organism: uncultured Lachnospiraceae bacterium; assembly: GCA_902795795.1. Taxonomy (GTDB): domain Bacteria; phylum Bacillota; class Clostridia; order Lachnospirales; family Lachnospiraceae; genus Alectryocaccobium. Next base: position 12,276 of record CADBMM010000316.1, read on the forward strand.
CATGCTGCCGCTGCGATAGTACGGTTGCTTGCAAGCACCTTTGTGCTGTAGCCGGCATTTACAAAATTAACAGCATCAAGGAGCGGATGCTCATTGGTGAGGTTCTTGTAAATGTCGTTAATGATCGTAACAGGCAGTGCCGGAAGCACATCCGCATATGCTGCCTGCGGAGCTTCGAGCTGCTTCATGAACTTCTCATAGAAGCCCTTCTCTTCTGTCGTCAGGGTCCTGTAGCCGCGTCGTGCAAGCTCAGCCCTGTCGTTGCCCATAGCCTCATATTCGTGAACCATCTGCTCGAAAACAGCCTGGCTCCACTTTTCAGAGGCCTGTTTGATCTGCTCTTCGTCATTTGTAGCCCAGGAAGCCACCATCATAGATGTAGCTTCTGCAACTTTTGAAATTTCCATAAGATTTTTCATTGTGGTTCTTCTCCTTGTGATTAATAAAATTTTTTGAAATACTTTGCCGCCGCGCTCCAGTCTTTTCTTGTCTGCGCGGGTGCTCCTGCGGGTTTCTTTTCGCCTTCCGGGTCTCCTTCCGGATCGCCTTCCGGGTCTCCCTCCGGTGCTTCTTCCGGATCCTCTGCAGCTTCCAGGCTTATCCTGTCCACGAATCCGTACTCAAGCGCCTTTTCAGCAGATATGATCTTGTCCTCATCCATGAGCTCCATGAGCTCATTCTCTGTCAGCTTGCACTTCTGCAGGAATAATTTGCGATTCGATTCCATTACAGTGTCAAGATCTTCCGCCACTTTTCTCAACTCTTTGGCGTTGCCCCATGCAAACGTCCACGCATTATGAACGAGCATCAGTGTGCCATCGAGCATTACCCTCTCATCACATGCCTGCAGGACGAAAGCCGCCGCGCTGAAGGCATGACCATCAACTATACCTACTTTGTGAGCTTTGTGCTGCTTAAGCAGGTTATAGATCGAGGTCGCCTCATACACATCGCCACCGTCGCTGTTGATGTGGATCTCAAGGGTCGCATCTTCGGGAACTTCTGAGAGTTTTTCAGCAAAATAGCTTGCTCCGGTTTCTGATTTGCTCCAGTATCCATCCCCTTCGATCACGTCATTGATGTAAAGCTTATAATTGTTCGCTTCTTCGTCCTTCTGGAAAAGGCAGTTAAAGCGTCTATTTTTCTGCTCCATCACTGGGTCCTCCGATTTCATAGTTTTTGGTTAAAATGTGTTCGTCGAGCCACTTTCCATCACCGGGATCCAGTCCTGCTGCCTTCCTGGTCTCGTTTACAGTCGCAAATCCTGACGAGATCAGCTTGTCAACATCGGAAGCGATAGCGAAAATGTCGACATGTTTTATCTTGCTCGTGTCAACGCGGAAATAATTGCCATTGGCATACTCGTTGGCATCGTAGTAAGCTCCTGTGAGTGTTTTCCCGATCATATCTGCGATCGGATCCACGGCAAATGTAAGGAATAAGGTCATCAGATCCCCGATGTTGTTATTGCCCGATGTATTTAGGAGGCCGCTGGGGATGTGAAATGCCTTAAATGTAAATTCAAATATTTCCTGGATGAATTTAACGGAATCGTCAGCTGCCGCTTTATTGTTCCCAATATCTACCGGATCCAGCGTTTTCCCGTCATACTCAACATATACGTTCGTGTCACCCTTGACATATTCCTGGATCTTTTTCTTTATTGTGCTCTCCCAGCTTTTTTGGAATTCTTGAGTACCGGCTTCCATGGCTGAGACCTTAAACTTCCACCTCTGCGTATGGTCAGAAGAAAATGAGTTTATCGCTGCTGATACTGCTGCCGACAGTTCGCCATACGCTTCGTCCACAGCCTCCTGTATGCTCGAATCATGGAGCTTGAACAGGATCGTATCCCGTGCCGTGAACGTTTTCTGCAGCTGAAAGTCGTCGACAGTTACTCCGTTATACAGATTTCCCGCCATCTTGAATGGTCTCTTTTCCTGGATCTCGTAGCTATCTGCGACATAAAGGTTCCCACCGGACACAAAGACCAGCGCTCCTTTGCCCTGTGGTGCCGTGAGCATACGTTCAACGACCTTATGCCAGAATCCCGATGCGTTCTCATTTACATTCGGCCGAACGTTCAGGCCATACCAGTTTTCGTTGTATACCTTTTTCCCGTTCTCATATACGACGATCTCGCACTGGCTGATCGCATTTGCTATGATCGATACAGCTGTATGTACCGCAAGGTGCTTGATATAAGCTGTCTGAGGGATCTTGACTATTATCTGCCCGTCCAGGAATCCGCGCTTTCCAAACAGCAAATCCCTGATCATATCTGCCCAATGGGCCATATTTTGGCTCCTCCTTTAAAACGAAACGTCCAGCCATGACGGTGCGGCATATTCCCACGGCTGCGGATCCAGCTCGACACATATCGACGCTACCAGCGCCATGAAAGCATCGTTCTTCCTCCGCTCCGAATCGATCTTTGCATAAACAAAGGAGCCCTTATCGGCTCCTGTGTCGCGTCCATACCGGATCGTTTTCGTGTTGTTTGCCGCCCATCTAAGCGGCGGGTTGTCTCCCCATACGAAGAGATGTTTGATGAACAAATGATCTATAACAGGCACGACACGTAATATGTCGGTCTGCTTAACGAGTACAAGGTTTTTGTTTTCCTTCGAGTACCCGATACTGTTTAATTCTTTGCTAAGCAGCGTATATCTGTATGAGTCTATGGCCACAGTCTTGATGCGATATTTCTGCTGCATTTGTGATATATATTCGCTTACCAGGCTCGGTGGGATCTCCACATCGTCTACGACTGTAACGAGACCTGCTGCCACCCATTCTTTCCAGGGCGCCTTGATCTTCGGAAGGTCCTTGGATGCTGTGCATATCCAGGTATGATTGATATCATATCGCTCCCCGGCTATGTTAAAGTGCAGGTTGATGCCAAGGAAGTCCGTTGTCTTCATGTAGTCCACGCCACATGTGCATTCCCTGCCGCTTAGATCCGGAAGCGGCCTTTCCGTCGCTGCTATATCCTCCCACTCCGCAGCCGCTGCCTCTTCTGCCGTCTTGGAGAGCCCCATGCGCTTGATCGGGAAGTCCATATTCCGGGCGGGGTTCTCTTTCCACTCGTAATATTCATCCCTTGTCTCTTCCATCAGTTCCGGAAGATACGGAAGCGATGGGTTCGCCTTTACCCAGCAGGCTTCGTCATCGATCTCCTTTTCGGAGTCGAGCCGGCATATAAAGTACAGCCATCCTTTATCCGGCTTTCTTCCGGAGTTGACTTCTGCAGCTGTTTCCAGGAAATCATCCAGGACAGCTCCACGCACCTCGCCATTCGATGTGAGATACGCTTCGCGCGGCTCCGGGACCTTTCCTTTACCGGTCTTGAAAACCTTTATGTTTGCGTAGTTCTCAAATGCATGGACCTCGTTAAAGATCACTATGCCCGGCCTTAGGCCATCGCGGCCTTTGGGATTATTGGTATGCCCCTTGATCTCGCTTAAGGTCTTCCGGTTCTGGATGATCTCTTTAGTCCAGTAATAAAATTTCCGGATCTTTTTCTCCACTTCCGGACGTTCAAAAAACTCCGTGAGATCTTTCACGGGGCGTTTACTCTGGTCCTCCTGTGTAGCGCATATGTCCACGTTATAATGCCTTATCCCGTTGATCTCCGAGGAAAGGCACAGGGCTTCGATCGCTATATATCCGTCTTTCCCGGCACCACGGCCGAGCATTGCGAACAGCTTTGGCCACCTGGGGCGGTGCGTCTTCCTGTTATACACGCACAGGTGCATGCAGATCAGGAAGGCCTGCCACGGGAAAAGTTTAAAAGGCACATAGGACTTTATAAGAGCCATGTACCTGTCGAACTTCACAGCATCCAGATACAGGTCTTCCGTATCGAAGCATTTAAGCACATGGGCTGTCATATCCTTCTGATCGCGGCTGACTCTGTACGCCGGTTTATCTTCCCTGACGATATCAAACCATTTCATTACCTCCGGAGGAAATTGTGTCTTAACTGCCGCCATATCTTTATATCAGCCCGCCAAAACTATTGTCATCATCTTCGGCGTCGATCTTCTCCATGTCCGGAAGGGTTTTCAGGATGCTCATGAGTGTTGTCACGGTGCCATTTGCAGCCGAAGCGGTCCTGTTATATTCAGCGATCGCCGGGTTCGCCACAAGGTTTTCACGCCCTTTGACGTATTCCTTTGTCACCAACGAGCCGTTTTCCTTTATCGCCTTCTCAAGCCCTCTTAGAAGCTTCAACTGGGTCTTGTACCGGTTCAAGGTCGTTTTGAAAAAGTAGTCTGTATTTAGTCCTTTCTCTTTTGCTTCTTCCAGGATCTTCTTGACTTGCTGTGTCGAAGTCAGCTTATCCTTCATATGGTTTTTCACCTCTTTTTTGCCGCAAAATTTAAACGTTTTTTTGATCTCGCGGTTATTAGGAAGGTTCTGGCTCAAATTTTCCAAAATCCTCGCGCGCGCGCACATGTTTCGACAGCCGACCCTTCCTCCCCGTTGCCCGGTCCCTTCACGAAAACCGGCTTTAGGTACCCGGGGGTACCTATTACCATCGTTCATCATTGGCGAAGCCTGCTTTTTTCTTCCAGGCTCCGTGAAACGTTCTATGATGGATATCGTTATGGCAGTTCTTGCAGATCGGGATCAAATTTTCACGTGAAACGCCTTCATGATCTGTGTAGTATCTCGTAAGCGCAAGGTCAGGGCGTTTTCGCACCTCATTGATGTGGTGCACAGTACTAAGCAGCGTCCTGCTGCCGTCCTGCCCCTCATCATATCGTGTGATCACTCCCCTGTCCCTGCAGATCCGGCACTCGTAATGATTATCGATCAGCACCTGCTGCTTTAATTTTTTCCACTCAGGTGTCTTGTAGAACCGCCACAGCTCATCTTTCTCTATAAGGTCTTCGATATACTTTGCTACGTTCGTTATCATCTACAAAGAGCATAACAAAAGCAGGACATCTCTGCCCTGCTTCTGATCATCATTGTTTATTTTAAAACAGATTCAATGGCGTTATTGCCATTACATCTTTGGCGAACTCGAATGCCTTCTTTAGTCTGGAGTTGTCGCACAAATAATCTATTCCAACCGGAGTGATCTCACAATGTTCTAACCCACCGATGTACGTGTCGTGCGCACCTTTCTTTATTGCGATACCTCGTATGAAGCCTTGATCTACCATGTTTTCCATGATGTATGTCCAATACTTTTCGTTGATCGCAAACATATCTCCGTTTGGCTTTAGCTTATTGGCTTCTACGTTCTCACCGTTCTTAAGACAAACATACAAGTAAGCGAGTATCTGATAAACGATAACGTAATAATCATCTTTTGCCATCTGCTTTCCTCCGCTAAGGGAAACGGCACCCGAAGGTGCCGCACCTTTTTACTTAACGCTTGCAATGAATTCCTGCATCATCTTAGTGATCTGTGCCGCCTGGCTTACGCCTGCTTTATCGCAGGCTTCGGCAAAAGCGTCTGCCACGTCACGTTTGATCTTGAAGCCTTTGGTCATGTACCCGGCTTTCTTCTGGTATTTTTCCGTGGCTATCGTCTGCGCGTTAGGACTGCCTTTAGGCATCTTTCGTATCTTTGAGATACATGAAGAGCGCCTGCAAACCTTTTACAGCAGCCAATACCAGAAAGAACACTGCCAGAAACTGTATTGCCTCTTTCATAATGTCTCTTCACAGAAATGAGTCTTTGTGTTATAGTGTCAACAGGAAGGGGCTTTCGCCCCGACCTGCTACTCAATGAGCTTTTCAATGAGTATCAGACTTAGTCCGATCAGGAAATCTATTAAAGCTTGGATGGCGATCTGCTTTGTAGATTTCCTGATTTTTTTATGTTTTCTGCTCATTTCTGTTAACCTCCTTTCTGATTATATATTAACATAGGGTTTACCATATGTCAACACTTTTTTCGGAAAAAAAGGCAAAGTTTTTTTTCATAGATCGTCCCGGGCTTTCGCCCGGGACTTAAGAAAGGAGATCTATGAGCAATAACACGGGCAGCTCTTCGGCTGCCCTTTGACCGCTTATACTGTATCACATGCGAATGTGACTTTTGAATGACATTTCGAAAATTCTTTTAAAGATTTTCCGTGGAGCCTCCGGATGTACTCGTAATTGTACGCTCCGCCGTCCGCCTTCTTCATCGTGCAGGCTATTTCTTCCAGTCTCATGAACTTCACGTACCTCAGATACAGCAGCTCCACCAGGCGCGGATCTTTAAGTTCATGGATCTCTCCGATGATCTTGTGCTTTAGGTTCACGAGCCTGTCAACCATGGCGTCGATCTCTGCTTCCATGTCGAGATATTTACTCACCGCATTTCCGACTGAATCACCTGCGGGAGATGTCTGAACGTGATCCCCCGATATATCCGGAGAGCGGAGCCCGTAAGCGATCTGCCTCAGCTCCTCCGCTTCCTGGATCCGCTGGTCTATCTTCCGATCCAGCAGCCTTATCTGATTCAAATACTCCTTCGCTGTCATCATTTCTCCCATTCATCAACTGTGACTTGAATATCCGTGTGGTCGTCCACTGTAAAGCTCCATGATAAAAAGCGCGACTTTTTGTAGTATATGGTCAGCAATTTCTTAATGATCCATTTGAGCATCTTCTACCACCTCCATCTTCGCTCCGCATGAAAAGCAGTAATGCAGTTCATTAATATTGTCATCACAATTTGTCGCACTTCTGCAGAAAGGGCATTCCACGTATCCATCATCGCTATGGTCTATCCACTTTCCTACTTTTCGATCTGGCTGTGCGGATGGCAAGGCTTTTACATCAGTCCATTCTTCCTTGTATTCGTCTTTTAATTTAAAGCAGTCATCTCGTTCAAATCCGGGACACTCAAAGGCAGAACCATCAATGCCATGGTCGCAATCATATTCGCAAAGACCACATACAGAATCATCAACATTTCTTTCCCGAATATCTGCAAAAATGCCTTCAATTTCATTGACTAAAATAGTCAGTCTGTCTTTAGCCGCCTGTCTGCTGATGCAATCAGTTGCAAGATTGTTGCAAGTTAGTTGCAAGTTTGGCTGTGCGACTTCCTCCGCCTTTGTATCAATAATTATCCCCATCTCGTTATATGTGGTAGTAATTACAACCTTTC
>CADBMM010000317.1 GCA_902795795.1 uncultured Lachnospiraceae bacterium
AGCAAGATCCGTGACAACTGCTCTCGACGGTTGAATTGCTCCATTGGCTCTCGCACGTACTTCTTTATAAAGCTTTCGAATTTCCTTCTCGTCGTCCGGATCAATTTCTTTGCATAAAAGCGCCATGGTATCCAAAGCCCGTTCCGCCATCGGCTGGTCCAGATCTTGGGTGCCGATATGAGCTGTGCTGTTTCTCACCGCCATCAGTTCTCTGGCCCAGGCACGGCAGCTCGGCGACAAAACGTTACTAAACACCTGGCTCCATTTCCAGTCGATCAGGCGGATACAGTTTGCAACATCCAAAGAATCCAGAAGTTCTCCGTAATCCCCCCGCGTCGGCAATTCTCTCGGATATTTCAATGTAGACAGGATTTCATCCCACCAGTCATTCTTATATACCCGATTCATCTCCTGTCCAATAAAGCCTGACAAGGAAGACAAGAGAATTCGAAATCCCTTTTGTACATAATCAAAATTTTCCTGCATATTATCGCGCCTTTTTTACTCTAATGTTTCAGAAATCTCTCAACCTACCTATTAGCACTACAAAACCGTTTCTGTATTCTTACAGTAAGTGATAAATTCAAAATGCCTTGTGATACTACAGAACACTTAACTAAAAAGAAAAAACACTTTGGTCATCACTATCTTGATCTTCCCATTTAAGCTCTTTACCTTTTGAGTATGCACAAAATGGATATTGTGGATCGCATTCGGCGTCTTCCCACCATTTATCTTCCGGATCACCCAGAATTTCTATATCTACATTAAACAAGCCAGAAAGAACATCCAATTCATGGGACGAATACTCGTAGTCATAGGTTCCTGAAAGAATATCATCCATGGTAATGCTTGTCAGGTCTATTACATTGCCATCCCAAGCCTCCTTTTCATCACCAAAATCATGTTGATTCGGAAGTGCATCATGCTTCGTCGATAATTCGCAATGCATAATGTAAGAATCATCACTTCCTTCTTCTTTGGTGATTTCAGGAAGCTCATAACCCATGAGATTGCATCTGACCATATAAACTGCCTTTTTTGAACCTCTTAAATGAATAAAAAACATCTCTCTCTCCTTTCGATATCTACCTTATTTTACAGAACACAAAAACTGTTTTACGGTAATCATTTGAATGTTTTTCCCTTTTTCAATAAGCTCAACAGCCCGCTCGTGCTTTTTGGTATCTGTTCCATACCGCTCATCATATATAAGATAATCTGTATTAAGGACCGTAGAACTCTTAATAATACCTCCGCGAGAAATAATAATCTCCATGACTTGATTTTCATCTTTCGTATCTAGACCTGTAAGAACGAATATCTTTCCCTCAAAAACAATATTACAAGTTTTTTTCTCATCACCTTCCACCGCAACAGCTGCTCCGAGTTCATGTTCCTCTATGTATTCTTCCGCTTCTTCTACACCAGCCTCAGCTGCTTCCCGGATCCATCGGATAGCTCTTTCAGCCTCCTCTTCAATGTGATCTGCTAAAAAATATTTTCCTGCGATGAATTTTGCTTCTGCATCTCCGGATTCAGCTTTTTTAATTACAATTTTGAAAGCACCATCCGAAGACAGAATTTCACCATGTTTTATCTTCTTTCCACTGATTTCTTCAGCCATCAAAAACATATCCATCGCTTCCATATAACCATCCGGCAGACCACTGGTATCGATCTCATCAACCTCGATATCAACATTTTTTCCTGCTCTAAGATCATCTGCAAACTCTTGGAGAGATTCTGTCATATTTCCATCACTATCTTCAGAAAACTCAATGACTTTATCAATAGCGTCTGAAGGGAGCCATCTGGAATATAGGTGGAACAGTTTAATGATTTTTTTGAATTCCGCTTCATCTGCATCTTCTAATTCATCGGACAAACTATCCCATCCCTCATCATCCTCAAGTGTTTCACCAAGTGCTTCACCAACAAAATCATATATCACATCGTCCTTATCTTTTTTCGCTTTTTTCTCAGAAGAAATCGCATATTGACAAACATCTCCACTGTGAACATCCGACCAGCAGTAAGCAACATACCCTTCATAACTAATCGAAGGATATTCCTGCTTTATAGTCATTAACGCCTCTTCCATGGCTTCTCCAGCATCGTGCTGTGATAAATGATCCCCGTATCCACAATACATAGCCAGACTATCAAAAGAAAGAAAAACCCCATAATCTGTCACCTGAGCACCATTGAAAGGATTGCTGTCTTCGTCTTTTTCATTGCAGTCTCCTTCCTCTTCTTCGATTAGATCCATTAGCTTTTCATATTTCACGTTAAAAACGTCTGTAAAACGCGTTGCTACTTCTTCACGCAGTTTTTTTTCACAGTACACCTTTACCGCTGTGCACCCCTCTTCTCCCATAGCCCATATTAAACAATCAGGTATATGCATTTTTCCCTCCATAATCATATACTTATGTTACTTATCTTTTATCTCATCAAATAATGACACTGCTGATTAATCCTGAATTTCTGCCTTTGTAATCAAGTTGTCAAACAAGAGTTCCTCCATCAAATATTCATTCATCCCTTCGTTAACTATTGCTGACAGTTTATGGAGCATCTCAAAAAGTATTCTCTTGGCTTCTTCTTCAGACTCAAGACGTATTAATTGAGGAATAGCCATGGACAGTTCTGAATAGTCATTCAATTTGCGGAATACAGCCTCTGTATAGTCATCATCCTGCTTTTTGATTTTCTTAATTCTTGCAAGGAGCAGTTCTTTTAATGCTATCTCATCAGCATTTTCATCAAAAGGAATCCCCAATAAAGATAACAGTCTTTTTGCGCCAGAAACATAAAGTGAATCAACCTTCTCACTAATATAGGATCTATCTTTCTTCTTTATCTTTTGTTTTCCCTTTTTTGCAGACTTATTCGTTGTCTTTGGTCTCTGACCATCATCTCGATAATATTGTTCGGCATTAACAATATCCTCAATTGTAATAAGATCGCCTTCTATTGTTTTATATTTTCCCTGAGAGTCAAAACTCTCATAATATACCTCTTCTACATAGATTTTTTTATAATCAGGCTTTCGATCTTCGCAATCTTGCCAAGCGACATCATCTATATCGGAAGAGAATACCACATTACCATCTGCTATGACAACAAACATACTAATGCCTCCTTGTATAGCTAGTAGCTCATACAATTAAATTTATACTAAGTATAATCCCATTTAACAGTATTATCAACTTGATCGTACTAACCCTTGCCCTTCTAAAAGTACAATAGGAGAAGGATTCTAAATAATGTCAAGTGGTATTCCTTTCATCAAGTCATCAAAACCAACTTAACACGCAAAAGCATGGTGTTGAGTTCCTTTGCTTACTATAGCTGGGGAAACTTTTTCACCATGCTTTTCTCTTTCCATGCAACTTTTATTCATTTATTCTTTCCTGCTGCCAACCCATTTGCCCGCTGACAATCCCATCCGGACATCCTTCTCTGAAGCCCGGTTTCAATTGCGAACTTCGCATTTTCTTTTTGTGTACGGCATTTGCCAAAATGCGACAAGTCGCCGATCTCATGTGTGTCAACCCGTTTTCGGGGTGTTTCTACACACTTTGTACACAAAACGATGTGTCAAAGGGTCAGATTCCGACAGAAAACGACTTCTCTTCCAGGAAACAAAGAACCCCCGCAAACGCCTGTCCCAAAGGGGAAACCAGCATCTGCGGGGGGTTCCGGAAAAAGTCGGATTATCTGCCCGAAGTTTGTTTTACTTGTTCATCTGAGCTGCAACTTCAGCTGCGAAG